>JAGTUV010000187.1 GCA_018224305.1 Gemmatimonadota bacterium | reverse complement strand
GTCCGCTGCATGGAGTCACCCCCGGTACCGCCCGTCAGGAGCGGCTCCACCTCCAGGCCGGCGCGTACCCACAGGCCGCCGATGCCCTGCGGCCCGAGCATGCCCTTGTGACCGGTGAACGCGACCATGTCGGCGCCCGCTCCGGCGGCATCGAACGGAACGTGACCGGCGGTCTGTGCGACATCGACGACGCTCAGTGCGCCGGCATCGCGGGCAAGCCGCGCGAGGTGCGCGACATCGAGCAGGGTGCCGAGCACGTTGGATGCAGCGTTGATCGTGAGCAACCGGGCGCCGTCCAGTGCCCGCGAGAGCGCGCTCTCATCCACCGCCCCGTGAGCATCGACGGGGACGAGCACGACCTCGACGCCCCGCAGCTTCGCCAGCACGGCAGCCGGCCTGAGCACCGCGTTGTGATCGAACGCAGTGACGACGACGCGGTCGCCCGTGCGTGTTACGCCGTGCAGCGCCGTATTCAACGCGTGGGTGGCATTGGCGGTGAACGCGATACGGCCGGGATCGCCGGGGATGCCCAGGAGCGCAGCAATCTGCCGGCGACAGTCGAGCGCAACACGGCCGGCCTCAATGGCGAGCCGATGGCCGCCGCGGCCGGGCGTGGCGCCTATGCTGATGAGGTACGAGGTGACGGCATCGATCACGCTTTGCGGTCGTACCGCCGACGTGGCGGCGTGATCGAGGTAGGCGAGTTCAGTCACGCAGATTCGCGCATGCACGTCGTCACGAACGCCGCGGTATCGAGCGCCACGTAGCGGAAACCGCGCGCACGCAGCGCGCCCGCCGCAGCGCGCGCTGCGACCGGATCGCTTCCCGTGACAATGGCAATGTCACCGTGAAATCCGGCCACCGCGTGCTCCGGTACCTCCGTGTGCGGGCGCGTGCCGGCTGAAGCGTCGCGTACCGGGGCGTCCCCGGCCGCAGTGTCCCCGGCAGCCGGAATGTCCCCGGCAGCCGGAATGTCGCCGGCAGCCGGAATGTCGCCTGCCGCCGGAATGTCGCCAGTGGACCGAGCGCCGAGTTGCACGAGCACCTCGTTGAGTGCCCCGCGGCGATAGCCCTCCACATCGATCAGGACGCGCACGTCGTTCGCAGAGCTGATGCGTTCGTGGATCTCCACCGGGACGTCGAACGCGCGGTCCAGTTCACGGGGCGCGATCTCGATGCGCAGGCAGTCATCGTGATGGCGAACGCGCAGTTCGCGGAATCCCATGGATCGGAGCACATCCTCGGCGTATTCGACCGCATGGAGCCGCGCGGGCGTCACGGCGATGCCGTACGGCAGGCGGCTGGACAGACATGGGGCCGCCGGCTGATCCCACGTCGGCAGGCCCATCCGCGCGGATAGAGCGCGCACGTCCGCCTTTGTCAGTCCGGCCTCCAGCAGCGGCGACCGCACGGCGTTCTCGCGCGCGGCAGCGAAGCCCGGCCGATAATCGCCGGCGTCATCCGCGTTGGATCCGTCCAGCACCACAGCGAGCCCGCGCTCGCGTGCGACCCCGGCCAGCTTTGGCCACAGCTCAGACTTGCAGTAGTAGCAGCGATTCGACGGATTCGCGGTGTAGCGCTCGTCGGCGAACTCATCCGTATCGATCTCGATGTGCGGGATCCCGAATTTCCGTGCACACTCGAGCGCGATCTCGCGCTGCACCGCCGGGTACGCGGCACTCCGGCCGGTTACCGCCAGCACGTTCTGCGGACCGAGCTCCGCAACGGCGGAAACGGCGAGGAATACCGAATCGACACCACCGGAATACCCGACACACACCGAGCCGCACTCACGCAGGATGCTGCGCAGGCGGTCGCAGCGCGCGCCGAGCGCATAGGGAGCGGAAGCACTGTCCATGCTCATTACGTTCGTCTCATTCTTCATCAGACATGGCGCGTTGCAATTCGCGCGCTCGCCGGCCATGCGGCGGACGGTCCTCTACCCGCGGATCGGATCCGCCGGCGGAAAGGTATCCCGCCGAATGCCCGGCTACAACCTGGGGCGGAAGAGAATTTCCTGCGTGTGGTCCGCCCCCGCAGCGGGGCTTGGTGACCGTGCAGCACGCTTGCTGATCCAGCTTCAGCGTCGGGTCCGCGACCGGTCCAGTGTCCGGTACTGAATGGCCTCGGCGATGTGGGCGGTGGCCAGATCCTCGTGGCCGCCGAGATCGGCGATCGTGCGCGCGACACGCAGGACGCGGTAGTACGCGCGGGCCGAGAGGCCGAGCCGGCGCACGGCGGTCCGCAGGAGAGTCTCGGCGGCGACGTCCACCGCACAGTGCTCGCGCAGTTCGCGCGGCCCCATGTGCGCGTTGACACGGACGGCAGCGCCCGGGAACCGGTGTGTCTGCCTGTCACGCGCTGCGAGCACCCGCTCGCGAATGACGACGCTCGGTTCGCCGCGGCGGTCGTCGGTCAGTCGCTCGCCGGCGAGGGAAGGCACCTCGATGTGGATGTCGATGCGGTCGAGCAGCGGCCCGGACATGCGGCCGATGTAGCGCTCGACCTGGGTGGGGCTGCACACGCACCGGCCGCATCCACTGCCATGGAACCCGCACGGGCATGGATTCATCGCGCCGACGAGCATGAACCTGGCCGGGTAGATCAGCGACACCCGGGCGCGGCCGATGTGAACGGCTGCATCCTCCAGTGGCTGGCGCAGACTCTCCAGTGCACTGCGCCGGAACTCGGGCAGCTCGTCGAGGAACAGTATCCCCGTATGCGCAAGCGACGCCTCGCCCGGACGGGGCGGGCTGCCGCCGCCGATCAGGCCCGCGTCCGACACCGTGTGATGCGGGGCGCGGAACGGCCTCAGCTTGACCAGCCCCTGACCCGGCCGGAGCACGCCGGCGACGGAGTGCACCTTCGTCGCCTCTACCGCCTCGTCATGCCGCAGCGGCGGCAGGATGCCGGGCAGCCGACGCGCCAGCATCGACTTCCCCGCTCCTGGCGGCCCGACCATGAGTGCGTTGTGCGATCCGGCCGCCGCAATCTCGAGTGCGCGTTTCGCGCTCTCCTGGCCCTTGACATCGGCGAAGTCGAGGTCATTGACGGGGTGCACCGGAACACTGCTGCCGTCCGGCGCGTGAGCCGCGAGCCGGGTGACGCCGCGCAGGTGTGCCACTGCTGCTCCCAGCTGTGCCACCGCCAGCACCTCGAGACCCTCCACCTCCGCCGCCTCCGCTGCGTTCGCGGGCGGGCACAACAGCGTGCGAAAACCATCCTCCCGGCAGCGCGCGGCGATGGACAGCACGCCGCGCACCGGTCGCACCGACCCGTCGAGACCGAGCTCGCCCACGATGCACATCCCGTCCATGCACGCCGGGCCCAGCTCACCCGCGGCACACAGGATGCCGAGCGCAACGGGCAGGTCATAGGCACTGCCGGATTTTGGAATGTCGGCCGGGGCGAGGTTGATCGTTATGCGACGCGGCGGTACGTGGAACCCTTCGTTGTGCAAAGCGGCGAGCACGCGCTCGCGTCCCTCGCGCACTGCGTTCTCCGGCAGGCCGACGACGTTGATGCACGGCAGGCCGCGACCCAGATCGACCTCGACCTGGACGAGGTACGCATCGACGCCGAGCACGGCGCCGCTGGTGATCTGTGCAAGCATGATGAGCCGGCCGTTCCGATTGGCGGTGACTGGCGACACTTCAGCGACGCGGATGCATCGCGTGTCCGGCGCTCAATACCGCTCCCTGCACGGGGCGTCGCCATGGCGGATGGGGACCAACCGGACGAACCGTTCGGGGCGCGGCGGGATCAAATGATGGAGCGCGGCCGCGGGGGATGGAGCGCAGCCAGGCGGCCGGCAGACCGGGGGCACGCGCCGTGCGCCCGCCACTTGTACGACGGAGACGATGGCGGGCTGAAACCCGGCAAGGGTCTCTGCATTCGACTCGACCCAATCCCCTGGCTCCGTAATGCACTCGAACTGCGCACAACCAGGCGTGCGCGAATGATGTTTGTGCAGTTTGCCGGGCCAGACGCGGTGAAAGCCCCAAGCTCAACTGCGGCTCCGGCATCATTGTGCAATTAGCCGCGCGTAGCGCGGTCAACTGCACAAGGTCGGTTCCAAGCCCTCACGTTTGTGCAGTTGTCGGCGGCGAGGGAGGCCGCCATGCCGCCCCGACGCGCGCTGTGTCGAGACATGCTCGAGCCTGCGCTCCTCGTCATCGCTCTGGCGGGATGCAGCAGCACCATACCCGGAGCCAGCGTGCCGCCGTCGGTGCCGATCGTGTGACGGCCGCGCCGAGGATCTGCGCAACGACGTTCAGGGTCTGACTCACGACGACGTTTCCTTGTCATCTCCGCAGTCGCCAATCGCACTGCACGCGATATCCTCGAACGGCACCGGCGCGAGAACGACGAATACGATGAGAAGACCCGGCACGGCGCCACTCAGGGAGCGTCCTGGCGCCGCCCGCGGCTCAGTCCGCGCGGAGCGCCTCCGCGGGGTCGGTGCGGCCCGCTCTGGACGCGGGCGGGAGCGCTAATACGGCTCCCTGCACGGGGCGTCGCCATGGCGGATGGGGACCACCCGGGAGGAACCTTTCGAAGCGCCGCGGGATCAAATGATGGAGCGAGGCCGCCGGATGATGGAGCGCCGCCAGGCGGCCGGCAGACCGGGGGCACGGGCCGTGCACCCACGCAGAGTGCGAGTCAGTCAGGAGCCGGACACGAATGGAGCGACAGATGAGGGTGCTGGGAGCGGGAGTATTGCTGGCAGTGGTGGGTCTCACGGGCTGCGACGGGATGAGTCGGAGCGTGAACGATGCGTTCGCGCGCGATGACGCACCGATCGAGACGCAGTCACGCCTCGAGCAGCAGCTCGGCGACATTCCGGACAGCATCGACACGACGGCCGCGGCGCGTCTGTCGGGCGCCTTCCGCGCAGCTGCCGCACGCGCGCTGCCGGCAGTCGTGCAGATTCGAACGGTTGCGATCACGGAGAGGCCGGGCATCTTCGTGCCGGGCCTCCAGCAGGAGCGTCAGCAGCAGCGGACGCAGGGGACGGGCTCGGGCTTCGTGTTCGATGAGCGCGGCTACATCCTGACGAACCACCACGTCGTGCAGAACGCACTGAGCGTGAATGTTGCTATGCTCGATGGCCGCGAGTACACGGCGGAGGTGGTCGGCAGCGACCCGAACACGGACGTGGCCGTCATTCGGATCGACCCCGGCGACCACGTGCTGCCGCTGATCGAGATCGGCGAGTCCGACCGCCTGCGCGTCGGTGACTGGGTCATCGCTCTCGGTAATCCGCTCGGCCTGACGTTTACCGCCACCGCCGGCATCGTCAGCGCGAAGGCGCGCAGCATTGGCATCCTGGCGGAGTCGGGTGCGGGCAATACTGCGCTGGAGTCTTTCATCCAGACGGATGCGGCCATCAACCCCGGCAATTCGGGCGGACCGCTCGTGGACCTGAACGGCCGCGTCATCGGCATCAATACGGCGATCGAGTCGCCCACCGGCTATTTCACGGGCGCCGGCTTCGCCATACCGATCGCGCTGGCGAAGAAGGTCGCCGACGATATCGTGGAATTCGGGACCGTTCACCGTCCGCGACTCGGAGTGGTCATCTCGGACGTGAACGCCGCGGACGCGGAAGTCTACGACCTGCCGAGCGTCAGCGGTGTCGAGGTCACCGCTGTCACGCCGGGCGAGCCGGCGGATCGCGCCGGGATGCAGCTGGGCGATGTGATACTCACCATCAATGGCGAGACGGTGAACACCGTGCCGGATCTGCAGTCGCGCGTGGCACGACTACGGCCCGGTAACCGCGTGGACGTGGGGTTCATCAGATACGGACGGTCAATGAGCGCGACGGTCGAGCTGGGCGAATTCGAACCGCCGCGCATCGCTACGCCGACAGCGGAGCAGCGGACCACGGGCAATCCGCTCGGCTTCACGGTGACGACGATCCCGCAGCGGCTGCGCACACCAGCACTGGCAGACGAGGAAGGTCCCATGGTCGGCAGGATCGACCCGGTCGGCCCGGCGTCCGGCTCAGGCCTGTCGCTGGGTCAAATCGTGCGACGGTTCAACGGTCGCGAGATCCGCAACATTCGCGACCTGGAACGCGCTGTCTCGGGCGTTAGCAGCGGCGACGTCGTGTCACTCATCGTCGTCGACATCCGCGACGCGCAGATGGTGCCGACCATCGTGAATTATCGACTGCAATAGGCTGCTTTCGGGACGGCGGGATCGGGGCGGGGGTCGGGTTGCAGGCGGGACGGCGGGATCGGGGCGGGGGCGGCTGCCGGCGGAAGGAGGTGCCGGGGCACCTCGGCCCCGAGAAGCACTCTGGTGACGGGCGCAATCGCAGGGACTCCGGCAAACGCGAAGTATACACCACACGTGGGTTTCGCCAGGCTGGTTAGGGATTGACGGCTCCGGACGCCGTCAGTTTCGCACCACACCTATCTTGAGTCGGGCGCGGATGACGGCTGACAGCGCGAGGCGCCGTGAACCTGCCACCAGATCGGGTTCGGGCGCGTGTGGAGACAACGTGACCACGCCGCTTTGACACGAACGGGCGTGCGTGGGTGCACGGTGGCGGCGCGACATGACCGAATCAGCCATTTTCATGAACGGACACTCCCCGCAGTCCCGCCAGCAACGAGCCTCGCCCCCGTACCCATCCCGCAGTCAATCCCGCAGTCAATCCCGCAATCAATCCCGCAATCAATCCCGCAATCAATCCCGTACCCATCCCGCAGTCACCCCCGTACCCATCCCGCAGTCAATCCCGCAGTCCCGCCACCAACCCCATCCCGTTACCAATCCCGCAGTCAAGGCGCTGGCAACGCCGCAGGCCCGTCGGCAACCCCAAGTCTCACCCTCACAATTGTCCCGCCTCCGTCCCGTGACGCCGCCGTGACCGTGCCCTCCCACGACTCCACGAGCCGCCGCACGATGGCCAGCCCCAGCCCCGTGCCTGATGATCGCGTCGAGAAGTGCG
>JAGTUV010000186.1 GCA_018224305.1 Gemmatimonadota bacterium | reverse complement strand
CTCGAAGCGAATCACGATGACTCGCTGCTGTGGAGCGGACCGTACCCGTGGTCCGTGAAGCAGCGCATCGCGTCGAGCCACGGCCATCTCTCCAACCGTGCCGCGGCCGAACTGGCGCGCGAGTTGTTTCACCCGGGCCTGTCGAACATCGTGCTCGCACACCTGAGCGAGCACTGCAACAACACCGAGCTCGCAGCCCGCACAGTCGGCGCGGCGCTCGCGCGCCTGCGCTACCGCGGCAGACTCAGCGTCGCTCCGCAGGCGGAGCCGATGGAACCCGTCATGGTGGGACCCGCCGGAACGGAGCAGATCGCGCTGGCGCTCTGATGGCCGGGGCCGTGGGCTGTGATGCCCGTTGCTGCGGAGCCAGGCTGGCGCTCTGATGGCCGGGGCCGCCGGGCTTGATGCCCGTTGCTGCGGAGCCAGGCTGGCGCTCCTGACGCGTTGTGGTAGCCGTGCCTGCCGCGTCGCCCGCTACAGTCCGAACAACCGCAGTATGTCGTTACCAACCGCCCAGGTCATCAACAGAATGATGAACACGAAGCCAACCTGGGTCGCGCGCATGCGCGCCTCGATGGACAGCGGGCGTCCGCGCACGGCCTCGGCAGCCAGGAAAACGAGGTGACCGCCGTCGAGCACGGGGATCGGCAGCAGGTTCAGCACGGCCAGGTTGACGGAGAGGAGCGCCATGAAGAACAGGAACGGCTCGGCGCCCGCACGTGCGAAGCGGCCGGACATCTCGCCGATCATGATCGGACCGCCGATGTTGCGCGCCGAGTGACGGCCGGTAATCATGCCGCCCAGGAAGTCGAGCGTGAGCGACGTGATATCCCACGTCTGGAGCGCGCCGTGCGCGACCGCCTTGACGGGGCCCTGACGCACGCGCGGCAGGTACTCCCTCAGGTCGGGTCCGCTTGCGCCGATCCTGCCGACGCTCAGTCCGGACTCGAGGGCCGCGTCCTGCGGCGTGACCGTGAGATCGATGCGTTCGCCATCGCGGTCTACCACCAACGGTAGCGGGACGCCCGGGCTCTGCTCGAGGACGTGCACGAATTCGTGCCATGTGGGCACGTCGCGACCGCCGGCCCGCATCACCACGTCACCCGGACTCAGACCGGCGGTCGCGGCCGGCCCGCCCGACGTGATTGTGCTGAGCCTGGCCTCGGCAGGCAGCGCAGTTTCGAACGAACTGATGACGTTGCCCTTCTCCTCGTCGTCGGACGGCAGCATGAACGTGATGGGCGGGTGGTTCTCGAACGTGATGCGCGTCTCACCGGCGCGCGCGGTCGTCAGAGCCAGTCCCAGCTCGCGCCACGTGCTCACCGCGACATCGTTGATCGCCGTCACACGTGCGCCCGGCACGATCTGCGTCAGTGCGGCCGACTCCGCAGTCAGCTTTTCCTCGGTCACGCCGCCCAGCCGGGTACCGGGATCGTCCGGCACGCCCCACACACCCGCGATGACAGAGAAGACGACAAACGCAAACAGCATGTTCATGATCACACCGGCCGAGATGACGAGCGTGCGCCACGGCAGTGACTTCGACTCGAAGTCACGCGGCCGGTGCGGCTGAGTCGTCATCGCCTCCAGTTCCGCTTCCGACTCCGCGCCGACCGTGTCGTTGACGGTGGCTGGCCCGCCCTCGATGTACTCCATCTCCTCCATGCCGGCCATCTTCACATAGCCGCCGAGTGGCAGCAGGGAGATGACGTACTCGGTCTCCCCGCGCTTGAAGCCGAGGATGCGGGGGCCGAAGCCGATGGAGAAACGCGGTACCTCTATGTCCGCCATCTTCGCCGTCATGAAATGACCGAGCTCATGCACGAAGATGAGCACACCGAGTACAACAATAAACGCGATGATCGTCAGCATATCTTCCTCAGGGCGGCGCCCGCTGTATCACGGGCGCTGCGGTCGGCGGCAAGCACACTCTCGAGCGTGTCCGCCGGTGCGGTGTCGTGCGCGTCCAGTGCCCGCGCGATGACGTCCGCAATTCCGGTGAACGGTATGGCGCCGGCGAGAAAGCCGGCGACGGCCTCTTCATTCGCAGCATTGAACACGGCAGGTGCGGTCCCGCCTGCACGTCCCGCGGCCAGCCCGAGGGCGAACGCCGGGAAGCGCTGCACATCAACCACCTCGAACGTGAGGCTGCCCGCACTCACGGGGTCGAACGCTCGTACACCATCGTCCATGCGGCGCTCCGGATGCGTCAGCGCATAAAGAATCGGCAGTTCCATGGTTGGAAAGCCGAGTTGCGCGAGAACGCTTCCATCCACGAACTCGACCATCGAGTGAATGATCGACTGCGGGTGCACCACTACATCAATATCGTCGTACGGCATGTCGAAGAGGAAGTGCGCCTCCACGACTTCGAGCGCCTTGTTCACGAGCGTTGCAGAATCGACAGTGATCTTGGCGCCCATGTCCCAGGTCGGATGGCGCAGTGCCTCTGCGGGCGTGACGACACTCAGTTCATTCAGCGGGCGGTCGCGGAACGGGCCGCCCGACGCGGTCAGGATCATCCGCCGGATCGATCGCTGCGGCGCGCCACAGATGCACTGCAGGATGGCGCTGTGCTCGCTGTCCACCGGCACCAGCTCACCGCCGCCCAGCCGCAATGCCTCCTTCACGAGGGGACCGCCCGCGACGAGCGACTCCTTGTTCGCGAGCGCGAGCCTCTTTCCCGCCGACAGTGCCGCGAGCGTGGCCTCGAGACCGGCAGCGCCCACGACCGCATTGATGACGATGTCCGCATCAGGATGCGACGCCGCCTCGATCAGCGCAGTACGGCCGGTGCGAATGCACGGATGCAGGGGACCGTTGGCACGCGCGGCGTCATCATCCACCAGTACGGCCAGTTCCGGCTTGTATCGTTCGATCTGGCGGGTCAGACCGGCGACGTTGCGGTTTGCGGCCAGCGCAACGATGCGGAACTCGTGCGCATGCCGGGACAGCACGTTCAGCGCGTTCGCCCCGATGGAGCCGGTACTGCCGAGCAGGGCAACGCCACGCATCACAGCACCAGCGTCAGCAGCCAGTACGTCACCGGTATCGAGAAAAAGAGCGCATCGAAGCGGTCCAGCACGCCGCCATGGCCGGGGAGCAGCGTGCCCGAGTCCTTCACACCGGCTTCGCGCTTGAGCAGGGACTCGACCAGATCGCCGATCTGTGCGATTGGCGACACGACCAGGCCGATCAGCGCGCCCAGGCCGGCACCGAGCGGGACGCCGAGCCACGCGCCGAAAATGAAATGCGCGTACAGCGCGCCGACGATCGTCGCCCCGATGACGCCCGAAAGAGCACCCTCGACGGTCTTGGCCGGACTCACGGACGGTATCAGCTTGCGACGACCGAATGCGCGCCCGCCGAAGTACGCGAGCGTGTCACCCATCCATGTGAGCGTGAGAGGAAAGGCAAGGAGTGCGGTGCCAACCCAGGGGCTTTCAATGTTCGCGGAAGGCACCGGCATCAGCCGCAGCTGCATCGCATACATCAGCGTACCGCCGGTGAACAGTGCAGCGAACACCGTAACCGCCATCACTGTGAGCGGTGCACCGCCCACGCCGCGCGCGAAGATGGCGGCCGCGGAGATCAGGAGTGCAGCAGCGACGAACACGCGCCAGGCCCATGTCTCCGGATCGGCCGTCGTCATGGTGAGCAGCACGGGCAGTGCGGCGAGCAACGCACCCGCAACCGCGAACGGCCGCACATTGCGCTGTCGTGCGAGGCGGTAGAATTCGATCGCGCCCGCCGCAGCGATCGCCGCGAGCACGAGGGCCAGAACCCAGCCCCCGACGTAGAGGATGAGAATGGCGAGCGGTATGCCGACGGCCGAAACGGCCACGCGCCTGGTCAGCTCGCTTGCCACTGCGTCAGCCCGCGGTCACGCGACCGAAGCGGCGCTCCCTTTTCTGGTAGTCGTAGATCGCTTCGAACAGATGTTCGCGGCGGAAGTCCGGCCACAGCACCGGTGTCACGAACAGTTCCGTGTAGGCAAGCTGCCACAGCAGGAAATTGCTGATGCGTTGCTCGCCGGACGTGCGGATCAGCAGATCGGGATCGGGCAGGTCCGCGGTGAACAGCTCGGCCGCGAACGTGTCTTCGTCGATCTCCCCCGCGTTCAGGTCACCGCGCTCGACACGCTCCGCGAGGCGCCGGGCTGCACGCGTGATCTCGGCGCGGCCGCCATAGGAGATCATGAGATTGAGCCGCAGTGTGCGCCCCCCTGCCGTGTGCCGCTCGATCTCCTCGACCGCGCGACGCGGCGCCGGCGCGAGCCGATCGAGATCGCCCAGTACGTGGACGGCCACGCCCTGCCGTTTCAACTCGTCCCGCTCCTCCTTCGCGAACCGGCGCAACAGCTTCATCAGTGCTTCCACCTCGGCCGCCGGCCTGCGCCAGTTCTCCTGCGAGAACGTGAACAGCGTCAACACGTCGATCCCGGCCTCGATCGCGCCCTCGATGATATCACGTACGGACTTGATGCCTGCGGTGTGACCGCGGAATCGCGGGAGCCCGCGACCGCGTGCCCACCGGCCGTTGCCATCCATGATGACGGCGACATGGGCCGGCAGACGCCCGCCCACCTTGATCGCCTGAAGAAGGTCGATCGGGGGAATGTGGCGACGTAAGGCGTCGCCGGCGCTCGTTTCCACCCTCAGACCTCCATCACCTCCTCCTCCTTGGCCTTGAGGAGGCTGTCGATCCTGGCCGTGTGCTCGTCCGTCAGCTTCTGAATGCGGTCGGTCTCGCGACGAGCCTCGTCCTCGCTCATCTCCGAGTCCGCCTGAAGACGCTTGATCTCCTTGTTCGCTTCCTGGCGCGCGTGCCGGATCCCGACGCGGCCCTCTTCGGCGATCTTGTGCAGCATCTTCACCATGTCGCGCCGGCGCTCCTCATTGAGGGCGGGCACGGGCACGCGGATGATGTTGCCGTCGTTCGCGGGATTGAGACCCAGTTCGGAATTGCGAATAGCCTTCTCGATCTCCTGCAGCAGGCCCTTGTCCCACGGCTGCACAATGAGCATGCGCGGCTCTGGTGAACTCACCGACGCTACCTGATTCAGGGGCATCTTCGAGCCATACGCATCCACGCGCACCGTGTCCAGCAGTACCGGACTGGCCTTGCCCGTCCGGACCGATGAGAACTCCCGGCGCAGTGCCTCGATGGATCGATCCATCTGCGACTGTGCCTCACGGTACGTTGGCATTCATCCCCTCCCCGTCTGCCTGTTGATTTGTCTGCACACTGCACAAGAATACGGAGCCTCGCCCACCGAT
>JAGTUV010000185.1 GCA_018224305.1 Gemmatimonadota bacterium | reverse complement strand
CGCGGCATGGAGCAGGCGCACGCGCTTCATGCGGCGATCGGCCGCGCGACGGAGGACGGACTCGACCCGGCCAGCTATGGCCATGGTACGGCCGCTCGTCTCATCGCGCTCCTCGAGGCGACAGGCGATGACACACTCGACGCCGAGGCGCGCGTGGGCTACGCGGCGGACCTGGACGTGGTCCTGAGCGAGGGGTTCATGCGCTACGCGCGCGACATTGCCGTCGGCGCGATCGACCCGGACAGCGTGGGTGATACCTGGCGCATTCCGCGCAGCGAGCCTCCGGGTGAGCAGGTTTTGCGCTCCGTCGTGCGGGGCGGAGACCCCACGGAGGTCATCCACCAGCTGCGGCCGGGCACGCCGTACTACGGCCGGTTGATGAGCGCACTGGCGCGATTGCATCAGGTCCGGGATGCGGGGGGCTGGCAGGCGCTGCCCAACGACTTCGCCGTGGCCGGGGGCGATTCCTCGGACGCGGTAGCACTGCTGCGCGCCCGGCTGTCGGCGAGCGACGACCCGCGTGAAGCCAGACTGGCGCAGAGGGGAGCCGCGAACCCCGCCGTATACGACCCCGACCTGCTCGAGGCGCTGCGTCATTTTCAGGAGCGGCACGCGATCGTCAGCGATGGCAAGGTGGGCAGCGGCACGCTGCGAGAGCTGAATCACAGTCTGGATGAACGCCTTGCCGAAGTGCGCCTGAACATGGAGCGGTGGCGCTGGCTGCCGCAGGATCTCGGCCGGTTCTTCGTGCTCGTGAACATCGCCGGCTTCGAGCTGGAAGTAGTCGAGAATGATCGCGCGATCGAGTCGATGAACGTCGTCGTTGGCATGACGGGCTGGCACACACCCGTGTTCGCCGACACGATCGAGTACGTCGTCGTGAATCCCTACTGGACACCGCCGCAGTCGATTCTGGAGGAGGAGGTTCTGCCCGCCATCGCGCGGGACCCGACCTATCTCGAGCGAAACAATTTCGAGCGCACAGCCAACGGCGTGATACGCCAGCGGCCCGGCAGCAGTAACGCACTCGGGCAGTACAAGTTCATATTCCCGAACGACGACAACATCTATCTGCACGATACGCCGGCAGACCACCTGTTCTCACGCGTGCGGCGCGATTTCAGTCACGGCTGCATCCGGATCGAGCGGCCCGCAGATCTGGCGCGCCTGCTCGTCTCCAAGGCGTCCAGGCACTCGGCCGCTTCCCTCGATGGGTTTCTCGCCACGGGCGCCGAGAAGTGGATCCCTCTCAGCAAGCCCGTGCCGGTCTATCTCGTGTATTTCACGGCGTGGGCCCAGGAGGATGGTACGCTCCGGTTCCATCACGACGTGTACGGGCATGACGATGAGGTCGGGTCGCAGTCGGAACAGCTGGAGACAGTTCAGCGCGACATCGCCGAGATTGAATCGGCGACGACGGCGGAGTCGGTGGGCGCGTAGTTGATGAGAAGGCGGTTGATCCGCCACTCGGAATCCGCGGCACGAATCCACCGGATCGCTATGCGGCCGTCGATCTCGCGCTCATTGCCGTGCATGTCGCGCACGAGCTGACGCATGACGCCGAACTGGTGGGCCACACCGACGCCGACATCCGTACCTTCGAACTCCATCTTCAGGTCGAGGACCCGCTCGCTGTCAAAGCGCTCGGCGAACGCCCGGTCGATGTCTCCACGTCCGGTGATCACCGGTGTGTCCGGCAGGTAGAGGTGGGCGTCGGGTGTGAAAACGGCGGCGGCCCGCCGGGTATCGCCAGCGATCAGCGACTCCTGATAGTTGCGCACCGTCAACTCGATCTCCTCACGCGCGACGCTCACCGGATCATCACCGGAGGCGCGCGGCGTGCGCTCGATCCTGCACGCCGATATGATAACGAGCGCCAGCAGGACCATTGCGTTCGACCCGCGAATCCACACTGCCGTTCTCCTCCCGTTGCTGGAGTACAGAGAATCGCCCGCCCGGCCGGCCCGTGCAAGTCGCCTCGGGGCCGTCGCCGGATTGCGGCCCTGCCCTTGCACGACCGACTGTGTTGCGAAGCATACCACTCAACGCGCCGTCGTCGGCGCAGGCACGGAGACCAACATGGCTGAGGGCGAACGAACCGGCAACAACGGCGGGATCTACGCGATACTGGTCATCGTCGTGATGCTGATCCTCGCGGTCGCGCTGTACTTCTCCGGTGTGCTCGGCGGAGGGGGCGGCGGCAGCGACACAAACGTCGACGTGAACATCGAAACTCCTTCGGTACCGGACGGCGGCGGCTCCGACGGCGGTAACTGACGAAAACGGCCCCGTCGGACTGTGCGTCCGCGGGGCCGTTGAACATCCCACTCAGACCTGCTTCACACTCTATCGACTCATGCCTGGATCGAAAGGGGCAGGAACAACAGCGCAACAACGGACGCCAGTCTGACGATCAGCGTTGTCCGAAGCGGCATCTCCACCTGCTCGGGCCTGAGCTCCAGCAGCGCCAGCGCCAGTCGCGCTTCGATCGCTGCCATCTCCTGCGCCAGCCGTTCCGATTCCGCCTCCGCTACACTCTGAATCGCGTCGTATTCACCGTACGGCACGGGGAACACCGCCACGTGATAGTGCGGCGGGCGGCGCTCGAGCGTGGCATCCAGCAGGCCCATCGTCTCCAGCCGCAGCAACTCCACAGACAACCACTCACGGCAGGCCGCAACCCCGCTCACTCGCAGATCCACTGCCATCCCCGCCGGGTGTACGGACAGCGCCGATGCATTGCCCGGCTGCCGATCCGCCGGCCTCGTAAGGCTCGTTACGACGAGCCGCTCGCCGCACGCCTCGCGATAGCCCTGCGCAAGTCTCTCGACGAACGCGCGCACCACATCCCGGGCAAACGGGTAGCCCGCGATGACGTCGTAGTCGTCATTTCCCTCGAGCTGCACGAGGTAGCCGAAGTCCACGTAATTGTGCACCTGGGTCGGAGTGCGCAGGAACGAGAACGCCTCCTGCTTCGCAATCTCGTTCTGGCGCAGCATCGAAGCGCGTGAGCCCTTGAGGGACACGTCCACCTCGGCGTACGCGAGGGCGGCGGGTCCCGTGGCGAGACCGGCGGCGAGCATGAGCGGAGCGATACGCAGCATCACGTTCCCAGTCGAGGTACGCGTCAGTGGCCTGCACAGGCCGAGATCTGATGGATCGGGTCAAACCTGCTACCAGCGAGACGCCATACTGTTCCGCGTGGCCGGTGCAGCCTCGGTCGGGTGGCGAGGCCGCCGGGCGTTACGCGCGGTCTGCGTACGCTGCGGACGCGGGCGTCCGGGAAGCCTGCTGACGCGGGGCCTAATCGTCCAGAGACGGAATGGGCCCGAAGACATCCGTGACTTCGAGGAACCGGATGTCACCCAGTCCGAGATCGCGCACCTGCTGCTCGATCACCTGGCGGTCCCCGACGACGAAGATCGTGACGTTCTCCGGGTCGATGTACTGGCGGGCGACGCGTTGCACATCCTCCGCTGTCACGGCCAGCACGTTGTCGACGTAGCGGTTGAAGTAATCGGCCGGGAGATCGTACTGCACCATTTCGCCGAGACGGCTCGCGATGCCGGCGACGGACTGGAAGCCGGATGGGTAGCGCATCGCGAGGAAGTTTCTGGCACGGTCGATCTCATCGGCCGGGATGGGCTGATGCATGCCGCGCAGTTCGTTCATGAATTCAGCGATGGCAGGACCGGTAGAATGAGTCTGCACGGCCGCGGAAGCCGACCATGGCCCGGCCGCAGGCAGCCATGCGAATCCGGAACTGGCGCCGTAGGAATAGCCCTTGTCCTCCCGGAGATTCTGGTTCAGCCGCGACGTGAACGAGCCTCCGAGGATGACGTTCATGACTTCGAGCGCGTAGTAATCCGCGGTCGAACGCGGCAGAACGATGCGACCGAGGCGAACAATGGACTGTGTGGAGCCGGGCTTGTCGACGAGGTAGATCATGCGACCGGTGACCTGCTCCGTATCCGCGATGCTCTCGCGCACGACGTCTGCTCGTGGCCACGTACCGAACGCTCCGCCGAGCAGTCGTTCCACCTGCGCGCGGTCGGTGTCGCCGACTACGACCGCGGTGACGTTGTTCGGCCGGTAGTAGCGGTCGTGGAATGCGCGCAGATCGGCCGTGGTCAGCGCACGCAGTGATGCGGCCGTCCCCGCATCCGCGCGACCATACGGGTGATCCGCGCCGTACAGCGTCTGGCTGAACAGTGTACCGGCGATGGCATTCGGCTCATCATAGCGGCGCACCAGCGCCGTCAGGCGCTCCGCGCGCAACCGGTCCAGTTCCGCAACCGGGAAGTCCGGCCGCAGCATGACATCCGCCGCGATCGACAGCGCCTCCGCGAGCCGTCGCGACGGCACCCGCAGCGACATGCTCGCGGCATGGGTGCCCGCGCCGACGCCGAAGCGTGCGCCGAGCATCTCGAATGCATCCGCGATCTCCAGCGCCGAACGGCCCGCGGCCCCCTCATCCAGCATGGCGGCAGTCATGCTCGCGATGCCGGGGGCGGACGGCTCGTCCCGCGCGGTCCCGGCGCCGATCAGCAGATTGAGTTGGACGAGCGGGATGTCGCGCTTCTCCATGAGCACCACGCGCAGCCCGTTATCCAGTGTGAACTCCTGGAGTGCGGGCAGCACGACGTCCGGTGCTTCGCCCACCGCCGGACGCACGCTCCGATCGGGCGCGCCAGCCTGCGCATGTACGCCGTCCGCTCCGCCCAGCAGCATCAGGGCGGCGCACATACCTGCCATGATGCCGACCCTGCCGTGCACCGTTCCAGCCTCACACACGCTCATCACCGGGCTCCCGGACTCATCTCGAGGTTGGCCGCAGGAATGAGCCGGCTGTCGGGAATCGCCAGCTCCGACCGCCCCTGCGGCACGATGCTCAGTACGACGCGACGCTCTCTGTCGAGGAACCGCCGGGCCGCCGTGCTGAGATCCCGCGGCGTCAACGCACGGAACCGGGCGATGTCCTCGTTGAAATAGTCCGGCGTACCCGTATAGTACAGGTATTCGTTCAGCTGGTCCGCCTTCGCCGAGATGACCTCGAGCTGCTCGAGGAACGAAACTTCATACTGATTGACGATGCGCTCCAGCTCGCGGGCCTCCGGCGCCTCCGCCTTCACCCGTTCGATTTCCTCCAGGATGGCCGCTTCCAGCTCGGCGAGCGTGTGACCCGTGCGGGCCGTCGCGCTGATCTGAAACTCGCCGCCGAGCCGGCCACCGCTCTGGAACGCCGATACGTCGTCCGCAATCTGCATGTCGTACACGAGACGTCGATACAGCCGGGAGTTCTTGCCGCCGGCCAGCAGCCGGGAGAGCGCGGTCATTGCCGCGTCATGCTCGGCGAACCGGCGCGGGGACACCCAGCTCATGTAGAGCCGCGGAAGCTGCACACGATCCTCGAGCATGATCCGCCGTGTGGACTCGATCACGGGGTCGGCGGCCGTCGGTGTCGGTACCGGCTCGCCGGCCGGCACGTCCGCAAACCATTTCTCCGCCAGGCGGCGCGCCTCCGCGGAATCGATGTCGCCGGCAATCGCGATGCTCGCGTTATTCGGCGCGTAGTATCGGCGGAAGAAGCTGACCACGTCCTCGTACGACGCAGCGCTCAGATGGTCCATGTAGCCGATCACGGGCCATGAATACGGATGCGACGGCGGATACAGCTCCTCGGTCAGCATCTGGCTGGCGAGGCCGTAGGGCCGGTTGTCGTAGCTCTGGCGTCGCTCGTTCTTCACCACATCGCGCTGGCCGTCGACGCTCGCGGGCGTCATCGCATCGAGGAGGTGACCCATGCGATCGCTCTCGATGAACAGTGCCAGGTCGAGTGCACTGCTCGAAAACGTCTGCAGGTAGTTGGTGCGGTCGCGCGACGTCGAGCCGTTCGGCGAGCCGCCGACCTCTTCGAACCACTCGTCGATCTTGCCCTCCGGCACGTTCTGCGATCCCTCGAACATGATGTGCTCGAACAGGTGCGCGAACCCGGTGCGGCCCGGGATCTCGCCGCCGCTGCCCACGTGATACCACACGTTCGTCGCGATGGTCGGTGTGGTCGCGTCGCGGTGCAGGATGACGGTCAGGCCGTTCGGCAGCTGGAACTGCTCGTACTCGACATTGATCGACTGTGCCGCGGCGCCTCCCGCGGCGGTCAATGTCAGGACGGCCGCGAGCAGGGGGACAGTGCGGATCTGCATGGATGCCTCTGAGGTCGTGTTGCCGGAATATATGCCAACATTCGCACGATACCGGCACACCTGCAAGTGGTGCGGGCGCCCCGGGGCCGGCGGCGGATGGGGCCGTCAGATCCTGCCGACCTTCGTCTTCGAGCCGGATTCCGGGAAGTATCGCTTGTGAAACGCGCGCTCGCTCTCGGTCGTGCCGATGACGATGATCTCTGCGTCCGGCGAGTCGGGCATCGGCATGTCCGGGCCCGGGTTGACGATGGTCTCATCGCCGATGTGGAGGGCCACGACGCTGCAGCCGGTCTTCTCGCGCACCCGCGCATCCTTGAGTGTCCTGCCGACGAGATCCCTCGGCACCGGTCCGCGGAAGACATCGAGGCCTTCGGCGATCATCACGATGTCATCCTGTTCGAGCAGGTTGAACACGGCGTTCGCACCCATGGCCGCGTATGACATGACGAAATCTGCGCCGGCGCGATGCAGCGTGGACACATTGCGTTCGAGGTTGGAGCGGCTGATGACCTGCATGTCCGGGCGCAGCCGGCGGCAGTAGATGGTCAGGTAGATGTTCGTCGCATCATCGCTGGTCGTAACGATCGTTGTCGGTGACTCGCGGATGCCCGCGGCCTCGAGCACGTGCAGGTCTGCTGCGTTGCCCACTATCGTGTTCGCCGGATCCTTCACGCGCGATGCGTCCTGCTCTACAATGCGGTACGCGATGTCCCGCTCCGCGAGCGAGCGCGCGGCTGCTCGCCCGACGCGACCGCCGCCGAGGATGAGTACCGGCACGTCCGGCAGGTTGTATATCGCCGTCAGCTCGGTGAACTTGCCCAGCTGCTCGTCCGAGCCGGCCAGCACCAGCACCGTGGTGGGCTCGAGCACCTTCTCGGGGCGCGGCACATCGAACTTGCCGCGCTCCCACAGACCCACCACCGTCAGGCCGGTGGCGGTGCGCAGCCAGCCGTCGGCCAGCGTCCGGCCGATCATCGGCGTGCCGCTGATCGGCGCCTCCGCGATGAGCAGATCACCGAAATGGCCGATCACGTTGGCGCGCACATCGCCTGCAACGGTCCGGCGCGCGAGCGAGCGGCCCAGCATCTCGGTGAGTTGAAGCACCTGGCTGGAGCCGGCAAGCTCGAGGACATCGACGGATTCGTTTGCACGCGCAAACGACACGATCGGCACCGTCTCGCTCACCTCCCGTACTGTGAACGCGATGTTCGAGTTCATGTAATCGTCCGCAGTCGCGACCACGAGTGCAGCGGTGTCGGCGCGCATCCGCTCGTACGTGCGCACGTCATCGCGCTCGCCGACCATCACGTCTATCCCCTTGTCGAACAACTCGAGCGCCCGCGTCAGGTCCGGCTCCAGCAGGTAGTACTTGCGACCGAACGATTTCAGCCGGTCGATCAGGGCGAGCGCGATCGGGTCGTAGTTCGTGAGGATGACATGGTCTGACGTGCCGGCAGGCACCTCTCGCGGCGCCCGTCGCTGACGCTGCGCGTCCAGCCACGGCGCATAGAAGAACTCGATGAACGTGAACGGCAGCACGACGAGCAGGAAGAGTGTGCCCGAAATCAGCACGACGACGGAGAAGAGCCGGCCGACGTCGCTCTGAAACGTGATATCGCCGAATCCGAGCGTCGACATCACGGTCAGCGTCCAGTAGAAGCCCGTGATCCATGAGTGATCCGTCTGTCCTTCCGCGATCATGATCACGTGGAACAGCACCGAGTAAACCACGACCATGCTCATCAGCAGGAGCAGGAATTTGCCCAGCAGCCGCAGGTTGCGCTTCTGGGCTCCGCCTTCCGTAATCGCAGCAAGCTGCGCAGCCAGGAATTTCACGCTTCTTCTCCGGCGTTCAGCGAACGCTCATGGGGACAGCGCAACACCCTGCCGCTCCGGCAGGGCGCGCTCATTTCCCCGACCACGATGCACGCTTCCACAGCGAACGGTGGAAGAGCAGCAGTATTGTGAATAGCTCGAGCCGCCCGACCAGCATGAGGAAGACGAGGATCAGCTGAGGTGCCGCGCCCATCCACCCATAGTTCTCTGCAGGTCCGACGTCCCCCAACCCGGGTCCGATATTGCCGATGGCGGACGCCGCGGCGCCGATCGCGGTCAACGTGTCTACGCCTGTCAGCGTGAGAGCAAGCGTACCACCGGCGAACAGCACAAAGAACAGGAGAATGAATGCCAGGATGTTGAGCAGCTGTCCCGTCTGAAGGGCTCGCCTGCCGACACGGGTAACGAGCACTGCACGCGGATGGATGCTGTGCTTGATCTCGGTCAGCGCGTGGCGGAAGAGAATGTAGACGCGAATGGCTTTCATGCCTCCGGCGGTGGACCCCGCCATACCCCCCATGAACATCAACAGGAGTAGCAGCATCTGCACGGCGGGTGGCCACAGCTCATAGTCGTAACTCCCGAACCCTGTTGTCGTGGCTATCGAGACTACCTGAAAGAGGGAGTTCCTGAAGCCTTCCTCGAATCCGGTGTTGCCCGAGGACAGGACCACCGCCGTGACGATGGCGGTCGCGCCAAGCAGCACCAGTGTGAAGAACTTCCATTCCGAGTCGGAGACGTAACGGTGCGGATTACCCAGCAGGGCACGGTAGTGCAGAGCGAAGTTGACGCCCGCCAGATACATGAATGCTATCGTCACGTAGTGAATGTAGGCGGAGTCGTACGCGGCCATCGACGCGTTGCGCGGCGAGAACCCGCCGGTCGAAACCGTGGTCAGCGCGTGGAGCACCGCCTCGAATGGGGCCATGCCGCCCACCAGGTACAGAAGGATCTGGGCCACAGTGAGTCCGGTGTAGACGACCCACAGCACTTTTGCCGTCTGCGCGATGCGCGGCCTCAGCCGTTCCGGCGTAGGACCGGGAACTTCGGCGCGAAAGAGCTGCATCCCGCCTACGCCCAGGAACGGGAGGATGGCGATCCCGAGAACGACGATCCCCATCCCGCCGATCCACTGGGTCAGCGATCGCCAGAGCAGTATCCCGTGCGGCAGCGCCTCAATGTCGGTAAACACTGACGCGCCTGTCGTCGTGAAACCGGAGAAGGACTCGAAGAGTGCGGCGGCCGGCGAGGTCACGACGCCGGTCGCAAGATACGGGATCGCCCCTGCCGTGCCTATGGCGATCCACGAGAGAGACACGACCGCATAGCCCTCGCGGATGGACAGGTCACCCTCGAGAGCCGTGGTCCGCTGGCCCAGCAGTCCGACGATTGCCGTGCCCGCCGCGCAGAAGACGAATGTACGCGCATCGCCGTCTCCATAGAGCAACGAGACGAGGGCGGTGATGCCGAGGGCGACGGCGACAGCCAGCAGTGTGATGCTGACGATGTGAACCAGGTGCCGAAGGATCATGCGAAGAGGTGTTCGATCTCCGGGATCGCATCCGGCAGCGCGAACACCACCACCCTGTCCCCCGGTTCCACGGTATCCGCGCCGCGCGCCATGATCGTGCGGTCGCCGCGCAGGATCGCTCCGATCACGGCACCTTTGGGGAACCCGACATCGGCAAGCGGGCGACCGATGATCGGCGCCTCGCTGCCGACCTGCATTTCGAAGGCCTCCGCATCGACGCCCTTCAGCGTCGCCACGCTTCTGACATTTCCGCGGCGGACATAGCGAAGGATCGCGTTGACCGTCGATTGCCGCGCACTCACCCCGGCGTCGATGCCGAACTTCCCGATGAGGCGCATGTACTCGAACCGGTTTACGAGGCTGATCACGCGCCGCGCGCCACTGGTCTTCGCCAGGACGCTGGAGAGCAGGTTGATCTCGTCGCGTCCGGTAAAGGCGACGAAGCCATCAATGCCCTCTACGCCTTCCATCTCGAGCAGCTCGAGGTTCGTCGCGTCGCCGTGCAGGACGAGGGCGCGGGGGAGCAGCTCCGCCAGTTCGACACACCGGCGGCGGTCGTTGTCGAGAATCGTGCACTCGACACGCTGGTCCTCCAGATGCCGCGCAAGATGGACCGCCTCCTCGCTGCCGCCGGCGATCATCACCCGCCTCAACTGATAGCCGGAATACCCGGCATATCTGGGGATGTCAGCGGCTTCCGTACTGGGTGCCAGCACGTAGATGTGATCCCCCTCCTCGATGCGGGTGCTCCCCCGCGGGATCTGCGTCTTGCCCTCCCGCACCACGGCGACGGTGACGTAGTTGCGGCCCCGCAGGCGCGCATCGATCTCCACGAGTGTCCTGCCGGCGACATCGGCACCCGGACGCACGATGAGGCCAATCAGGAGAAGGCGTCCATCCGCGAAGCGCGCCAGGTCCGTCGCGGCCTCGCTGTTCAGGAGCTGAAACGCCTCCCATGCTGCCTCGCGCTCCGGATTGATCATCAGGTCGATGCCAAGCTGGTCACGCGACAGGACACTCCCGGTTTCGTAGTACTCCGGGTTCCCGATCCGTGCGATCTTGAAGTCGACGTCAAAGCGGGACGCGGCGAGGCAGCACAGGACGTTGACCTCATCCCGGCTGGTGACGGCGAGAATCAGCCCCGCCCTGGCGATGCCCGCCTGTTGCAGGATGGGTAGCGATGCACCGTTGCCGACGATCGTCATGACGTCGAGCTGCTGATCGACGTACTCGGCGCGATCGGGGTTGGACTCGATGATGACGACATCCTGTCCCTCTTCGGACAGACGACGCCCCAGATGAAACCCGACTTCGCCGCCGCCGACTATGATGATGCGCATGGCTCGAATGCCCGCCGGCCGTCCCGGTATATGTCGGTGAAGGCCGCACAAGGGGCAGCCGACCAAGGGCCTCAGTATAGGGCGGGCCGGCTATGTCTGCACGTAGGCGGACCTGGAACCCATCTTTACGAAGGCCCCACTCCGCCATACGGGTGCCCCATCCGCCGCGGTGGACGCGGCGCGCATGCTTCCGCCGGTCACAAGTAAAGATGGGTTCCAGGTCCGCCGGCGGTCCTCCCGATCCCAACGAAACCGGCCACTCGGGTGTCCTGATGAATGGGCGCTACGACGAACATCGCCGACGCGCTTCATCCCATCACAACGGAGCACGATCATGAAGCACGGACGTTCACTCGCAATGGCGCTGGCCGTATCGCTGCTGGCACCGCTGCCCCTGCTGGCGCAGGGCGGTGGTCAGGGCCGGGGCGGCATGGGCGGTGCCATGTCCGCTCGCCTCCTGGTAGAGCAGGGGTCGGTCGAGTACCTCGTCACGAAGTCGGCCGAACTCGAACTGACGGCGGACCAGACGAAGCAGCTCGAGACGATCGGTGCGAAGTGGGCCGCATCGACGAAGGAGCCACGCGAGCAGTTGAAGGGCATGCTGCCGCAGCAGGGCCAGGCCATGGGAGATGGAAATCGGGAGGCGGCCATGCAGCGCCTTCAGGCCATGCGCCCGCTGGCCGAGAAGCTGAACGAGGACGATCAGAAGGCATTGGCCGAGGCTCTCGCCCTGCTGGCCGAGCCGCAACAGGCACGGGCGAAGACACTGCTCGAGGAGCGGGCCCGGGATGCACGGCCGCGCCGCGGTGGCGGAATCTGACCTCGGCTGCGTGATATGCAATCGGGGGCTCCGACAGAGACGGAGCCACACCGGAACGCCGCGGATTCACGTCCGCGGCGTTTCGTCATCTGCGACATCGCGCACGGCGCTTCACAGGGGCATGGACGTGCATCTGCGACATCGCGCGGGCGCCTGCCGGTGAGTCGCCCGACGTGCATCCACGCCGTTGCACGCGGGCATCCCGGAGCCGCGATGACTCGCGCACGCGCCGCGCGCCGGGTATTGTGAGCCACTGACATCGTGGGCTCAATCGCACGAGGGAAATAATGAAGCTTCGCCGACTCGCCCTGCTCGCCACAGCGTTCGGTACGACGGTCCCGCTGAGCACAGCCTGCTCATCAGCCCCGCCACCCACCGTTGCTGTCGCTCCGGCCGGCACCGGTTTCGGCATGGTCATTCATGGCGGCGCAGGTACCATCACCCGCGCCACCATGACCGATGAGATGGAGGCGCAGTACCGCGCCGTCCTCGAACAGGCACTCCGGACCGGGTACGAGATCCTCGAGCGCGGCGGCTCCAGCCTCGACGCCGTCGAAGCAACCGTGCGCGTCATGGAGGACGCGCCCATGTTCAATGCCGGACGCGGCGCCGTGTTCACGAACGAGGGAAGAAACGAGCTGGATGCTGCCATCATGGACGGTCGCACCCTTCAGGCCGGCGCCATCGCGGGTGTCACGCGCGTCAGGAATCCCATCTCGCTGGCGCGCGCCGTCATGGAGCGGTCGCCGCACGTCATGATGATCCGCGAAGGTGCCGAAGCTTTCGGACGCGAGCTCGGACACGAGATGGTGCCCGAGTCCTATTTCTTCACCGAGAACCGATGGAACGCGCTGCGCCGCGCTCTCGAGGCCGAAGGACTGCCCATGCCGGACCGGCCGACCACTGCGCCGCCCTCCGATGATGGGTTGACGCTCCACGAGGATGACAGCGACCGGAAATTCGGCACCGTCGGCGCCGTCGCGCTCGACCGCCACGGCAACCTCGCCGCCGCCACCTCCACCGGCGGGATGACCAACAAGCGCTTCGGCCGCGTCGGCGACGTGCCGATCATCGGCGCGGGTACCTACGCGAGCCCCGGATGCGCCGTTTCCGCCACGGGGCACGGCGAATTCTTCATCCGCAACATCGTCGCGTACGACATCTGCGCCCGGATGACCTATACCGGCGTGTCACTCGACCGCGCAGCCCATCAGGTAGTCATGCAGCGTCTCGTCGAACAGGGAGGGGATGGCGGCATCATCGCCATGGATGCGGCCGGCAATTACACCATGACGTTCAACTCCGCGGGGATGTACCGCGGCTACATCGATGCCCAGGGCCGTTCCACGGTTGCGATATACCGGGAGTGAGGCCCGTGTTTCGTGATGGCCTGGGGCGGGGGTCGCCTCAGGCCTCGCCCGTCCGGGGCCGGGGTCGCCTCGAGCCTCGCGGCGTCTGAGGCCGGGGTCGCCTCAAGCCTCGCGCGTCTCCAGGGAATGAACTCCGGGAAGCAGTTCCTCCACAGCCCCGCACGCACGGCGGATCAACAGCCGACCCAGACCCTCATCCCTGCACACCGCCAAAGCAGCCCGTACCGCCTGGCCCTCCGTGGGAAACTCCACCAGCGGGATCCGACCCTGCCTCAGAACCCACCCGCGTCCACCCTCGACGACTTCGTACCGCGCTCGCTCCTGCATGCTTCCACTCCTCTGCGGAAATACAGACAGGATCTGGATATGAAAGAAGAGTGCCAGCTCAAACGCATGTTTGGACGGGCACTGGCAGGGGGACACCGGCTGTCACGCGGAGAGGTCAAACGGCGACCCTCGCGGCGCCGTCCACCTCCAGAAACACGCCATAAGCGGTTACCCCATACGTGCTTACAGCAGCCGGCCCGAACAGGCATGCATCTCGCCTTTTAGCAGCGCGTTGGGACTCTCACGAAAGGGGGTTCGCGTGCTTGGAGACCTTTATCTGGCGCGTTGCGGCAATGGCTTCGAGGCCTACATGGCGCTGCAGCGGGCGCTGATCGCAAGATGGGTGGCGCGGGGCGGGACGGAGCAGAGCTGGTGCGAGCGGATGGCGCCCTCGTTCCGGCGCCGCTATGGGTGGCTGGGCTATGAGTCGGCGGCCTGACGGCACTGTGTCCACCGAGCTGCAACGCGCTCAGGGGCGGGAAAGCGTCCTGCTTCGGGTGGTCGCGCTGTCTCGGCTCAGGCGGGCTGAAGCGAATCGAGCCGTTGCTGAAGGGTATCGGCTTCCAAGAGCGTGCCGAGATTCTGATCGATGATCGCGGCAAGGCGCTCATCTCTCGCCTGCAAGGCGTACGTACGGCCCTGCGTGTAATACTGCTCGGCCAGCTCCGACGCACCCTGGAACTGGACGAGAATACCGAGACAGTTCAGGGCGCTTGCCATTTTCAGTGGCAGGCTCGCGCACTCGGCGATGGCCAGGCTCGGGCACTCGGCGATGGCCAGGCTCGCGTCATACGCTTCTTCTGCTCGAATCTCCATCGCCTCGAAGGCGGTGGATGGACCCGGTGAACCTCGCCCCCAGCAGACCAATGATCTCCGAGACTTCCAGCGACGGGATGTCCGACGGCAGCACGTCCTTGCAGGCACGGCGCGTGCACTCACACGGCTCTCACTATCACATGGAGGATGGAATGGCACAGTGCGAATTCTGCGGCAATGATTACGACAAGTCGTTCGAGGTGCGAATGCAGGGTTCATCGCACACGTTCGACAGCTTCGAATGTGCGATCGCCACGCTCGCGCCGACGTGTGAGACCTGCGGCGTGAGGATCATCGGTCACGGAATGGAGGCCGGCGGACGGTTCTTCTGCTGCGATCACTGCGCAGAGAAGGCCGGCGTCCAGGGCCTGAACGATCGCGTGCGCAGGTAGCACGGATCGCGCACAGGTAGCACGGATCGCGTGCGCAGGTAGCACGGAGCGCGCGCGCAGGAGCGTGGCAGCCCGCTGCGCTCAGAAGATGAATACCGCCGTGCCGACCGGCACTTCAT
>JAGTUV010000184.1 GCA_018224305.1 Gemmatimonadota bacterium | reverse complement strand
CGGACATCGATCGTGACAGTCTGGCGTATGCGGCGCGCGCTGAATGCACGGACTTCGCAATGACGGACATCGAGGCGGATCTGACCGGCCGCTGGTTCGACTGTGATGGACTTTACCGGCTTCGGCCACAGGCCAGGCAGAACGTTCGGTTCGATACGCTCGATCTCATCAGGGATCCGTTCCCGGATCAGCAGCACCTCATTTTCTGCCGCAACGTCATCATCTATTTCGAGCGTGCCGTGCAGGAGGATCTGTTCGCGCGATTCCACGCCTCATTGGTACCCGGCGGTATCCTCGTGTTGGGGAAGGTGGAGGCTCTATTCGGCGCACCCGCCGGCCTGTTCCACTCGCTGGCCAACCGGCAGCGCATCTTTCGCAGGGTATGACCGACGACAGGAAGCGGTCACGGCGCTCAGTGGTCGAGTTCCGTGCAGAAGCGGTGGACCACGTGCCGGTGCACATCGGTGACGTCAAGGTCGCGGACGGGTCGAGCCTGCTGTACACGGTGGGCCTCGGCTCGTGCGTTGCGATTGCGCTGTACGATCCATATGAGCGCATCGGCGGCCTGGCGCACGCGATGCTGCCGCACCCGAACATGGGCCGCCGTGACGCGCCGCCGGGACGCTTCGCCACCACGGCCGTGGCATCCCTCATCGAGCTCATGGAGGCCCGCGGCGCGTCACGCCGCCGGTTGCAGGCTCGACTCGCCGGCGGGGCGTCGATGTTCCGCGACCTTCTCGATCGCGAAGGTCTCAAGCTGGGTCGACGCAACGTCGATGCGGCGCGCGATGCACTGACGAGCGCAGGTATCGAGGTACAGGCGGAGGATGTGCTCGGGACGTACGGCCGCTCTGTATTCCTGCGGACCACGGACGGGCAGTTGCTGGTCACCTCGGTCAGTCATGACGATGTCCTCCTCTGAGCGGCCCATCCGCCGCGTGCTCATTGCGGATGACAGCGAACTGATGCGGTCGATGCTGCGCGAGCAGATCACCTACGGTGGCGCGTTCGAGGTAGCGGGAGAAGCATCCACGGGATACCAGGTCATCCGCCTCGTGCATGAGCTCGATCCCGACATCATCACGCTCGACCTCGCCATGCCGGATTTCGGTGGTGTCGAGGCGCTCGATTACGTGCTCAGCCAGGCGCCCCGGCCGGTGGTGATTATCTCGGCTCACGACCGTGATCTCGTGGATCCTGCATTGAATGCCATGGTGTCCGGTGCTGTCGAGTTCGTTGCGAAGCCCGCCGACAGTTCCGTCGAGGAAGCGCTCGCATTCCGTAACCGGCTGTATCAGGCGCTGCGCGCCGCGTCGGTTGCACATCTGCTCAATCTGCCGCGCCGTATCCAGATGTCGCAGGAGCGCGCCAGCCGTCCGCACGACTCCGCACCGGCCCGGTGCGCAGTGGCAATCGGCGCGTCGACGGGAGGCCCGCGCGCACTGACCGAGGTAGTGCCCCGCCTGGCTGCCGACATGCCTGCCGCGGTATTCATCGTACAGCACATGCCGCTCCTGTTCACCGCCGCGTTCGCGCGACGGCTCGACCACATGAGCGCGCTCCCGGTGCGCGAAGCGGAGGAAGGCGAAGTCGTGGTCGAGGGAGTGGTCTATGTGGCGCGGGGCGGCTCGCACCTCGACCTCCAGCGCGACGGTAATAGTGTGCGCATCGTGCTGAGCGATGCGCCACCCGTGTGGAACGTCCGGCCGGCCGCCGACGTGCTCTTTCGCGCAGTTGCGCGCACGTTCGGCCCGGCCAGCGTCGGCGTCGTGCTGACGGGAATGGGCCGCGATGGTGCCGAGGGCCTGCGACTGATCGCCGAGGTCGGCGGCAGCACCCTCGCCCAGGATGAGGATTCGAGCGTGATCGCGAGCATGCCGCGCGCGGCGGCACCCCATGCGCAGCGGATCGTTCCGATCACTGAACTCGGCGGCGAAATCGTCCGGCAGGCGGTTCTGCGCTCGCGGGCGCGCACATGATGGCGCGGCCGGCCTGGCTCACACCGGTGACGCGGTCAGGCCGCTCGATCGCATCACGGGCGCGCCCGGTGCTGTGGTCGATCCTGCTGGGCGCGCTCGTCGTGCTGCCGGTGCGCTCCGCAGCTCAGCAGACCGACGTCCGCCGCGGCGATGTCGTCATCCGTCACTGGCCCGGCCAGACCCGCCTCGCCGAATCTCTCCTGCCGCCCGAGAGCGGCTTTCAGTTTCGTGGCCTGCCCGCGGACGTGCTGCAACGCGGCAGCGATGTCGTCGTCTACCTCGCGCCCGACCCCGCACGCTTCGATTCGCTGACTGGCGGACGCACTCCGGAATGGGGCGCGGGCGTCGCAATGCCCCAACTCGAGATCATCGTGATTCCCGGTTACGTGTCGTCCCGCACCGGAACGCACGAGCTGCCGCAGATCCTGCGACACGAGCTTGCACACGTCGCGCTCCAGCGCCACCTCGGCGACGCCCTCGTGCCACGCTGGTTTACCGAGGGTTACGCCACATGGTCGGCCGGTCAGCTCGATATGGATGCCGGCTGGCAGCTGCGCCTGGCGCTCGCCTCCAAACGTGCTCCATCGCTCGACTCCCTCACGCTCGACTGGCCCCTCCTCGCGGCCGATGCCCGCGTCGCCTATCTGCTCTCGGCCAGCGCGATGCAGTACCTGTATTCACTCGGCACTCCCGAGACTCTCGAACGGTTCTTCCAGGTCTGGAAAGAGTCGGACGACTTCGAGGCGTCGCTGCGCCAGGTGTACGTGGTCTCATCACCGCAGTTCGAGCGGCTCTGGCGCGACCACGTGAAGCGTCGCTTCGGATGGCTTCAGGTTCTCGCCCAGACCGCATTCATGTGGGTCATCGCCGCTCTGTTCGTCGTCGCGTTCTTCATCATCCGCAAACGACGCGACCGACGTCGCATGGAACGCCTGCGCGAAACGGAGATCCCGGACCTCCCGGCATACTGGCTCGAGCAGGAAGGCTTCCCCATTCCGCCATCAGGCTACGCCGGACCTCATGACGGCGACGATTCGTCTCCCGGGCCTCATGACGGCGGCCACGGCCCTGCCCCGACTGGGGAGGGAGGCGACGGGCCTCCTGACCCTGATGAAGGGGGCGGGAGCGACCCCGGATCCCGGCACGGTGGCGATCGGCCTCCCGCTTGACGCTCCCCCGGATCGGATTAGCTTTCTGCCCATGACTGCAAGGAATCGACGTAAGAGCGCTGCCGCGGACGCGCCGAATGCTTCGCTGAAGTTCTCGGCGATCAACGGCATACTGATGGTACTCGGCCTCGCCGCCATCACGGCCGGGTACGTCATGCTCGCCCGCGGGTCCACCGTCAGCGCGCCTCTGCTGCTCGTGCTCGGCTACGCCGTGCTCGTTCCTCTCGCCATCATCCTCTGAACATTCCCGACGACCACTGACGCCGTCCGTGGGCCGGGCCTCCCATACCGCACCCGACACGCGGCCGGCTGCGTTGACATGAAGTCATCGGGTGTGTACTTTGGTTGAGAATGATTCTCAACCTTTGAAGGCGCTGACCCATGCTTCGTCGTCAGATTCGTCTGGGTGTCACGGGCGCCCTGTGCGTCGCGTTCGCTGCATGCAGTTCGGACGCGGATCAGCCCGCCGTTGCGGCGGGCGAAGTCAATGTCTATTCCCACCGTCACTATGACGCGGACCGTGAGCTTTTCCGTCTGTTCACGGAACAGACCGGAATCCAGGTAAACGTGGTCACCGCGTCGGCCGACGAACTGATCACGCGGCTGGAGAACGAGGGTGCGCAGTCTCCGGCGGACGTGCTGATCACGGTGGACGCGGGTCGGCTGCAGCGGGCGAAGGAGCGTGGCCTGCTTCAGCCTGTGGAGTCGGCGGTGCTGGCGGCCAACATTCCCGAACACCTGCGTGACCGGGACGGCGAGTGGTTCGGTCTCACGCAGCGCGCACGCATCCTGGCGTATCACCGTGGCCGTGTTCAACCGGAAGACCTTTCTACGTATGAGGCGCTGAGCGGACCGGAATGGGTGGGTCGTGTTCTGACCCGGTCGTCATCGAATGTCTACAACCAGTCACTGCTGGCGGCGCAGATCGCGCATCTGGGACCGGAGGCCGCGGAGTCGTGGGCGGCGGGCATTGTGGCGAACCTGGCGCGCAGCCCGAGTGGCGGGGACACGGACCAGATCAAGGCGGTCGCAGCGGGGCAGGGCGATGTGGCGGTGGTGAACAGCTACTATCTCGCCCGGCTCGCAGCATCGGAGGACGCGGAGGAGCGTCGTGTGGCGGAGCAGATCGGCGCGTTTTTCCCGAACCAGGCGGATCGCGGGACGCACGTGAACGTGAGCGGTGCCGGTGTCACACGCAGCTCGCGAAACGTGGAGAACGCCGTGCGTCTGCTCGAGTATCTCTCGGGCGACGAAGCGCAGGCCGTGTTTGCCGAGGCGAACCATGAGTACCCGGTGAAGCCGGGGGTGGCGTGGTCGGCTACGCTGCAGGGCTGGGGTGAGTTCAAGTCGGATTCGCTGGATCTTACAAGGCTCGGCGAACTGAACGCCGAGGCCGTGCGGATCGCCGACCGGGCCGGATGGCGCTAGGGGATCGGCGTGCCTGGCTGCCGGACATCCGCTCCCTTTCCTGGGGGTGGACGACGGCAGCCGTGGTACTGGTGGCGCTGCTGTCGATCCCGCTGATGGTGGTTGCGGCGGGAGCGCTGCGGCCGGCGGGTGAGGCGTGGGGGCACATAGGCGGGACACTGCTGCCGGAGTACGTGCGACACACCGCGGTGCTCACGATGGCGGCCGGCGGACTGGCGCTGGTGTTCGGCGGCGGCACGGCGTGGCTGGTGGCGATGTGTGATTTTCCGCTGCGCTCGTTCTTTCGCTGGGCTCTCATTCTGCCGCTGGCGGTTCCGGCCTACATGGCCGCGTACGCCTATGCGGGAATGCTGGACGTCACGGGGCCCGTGCAGCGGCTGGTCCGGCAGGTGGTGCCGGGCGCGACGGACGGGTTCTACTCCTGGCATGTGATGCGTATCGAGGTGGTGGCGCTGATTTTCGGTGCCGTGCTCTACCCGTATGTCTTCCTGCTGACGCGCTCGCTTCTGGAACAGCGATCGGGGCGTGTGCTGGAGGCGGCGCGGCTGCTGGGACGCGGGCCGTGGGCCGTGTTCTTCCGCGTCGCCATTCCGCTGGCACGGCCGGCACTGGCCGCTGGCGTGGCGCTGGTGCTGATGGAGATCCTCAACGACTACGGCGCGGTCACCTATTACGGGATCACGACGTTCACCACGGGTATCTTCCGTGCGTGGTTCTCGCTGGGAGACCTGGATACGGCGATCCGGCTGTCGGCCATCCTGATGGCGGCCGTGTTGATCGTGCTGGGGCTGGAACGCTGGCAGCGGGGCGCAGCGCGCTATCACGACGTCACGGCTGCGCACCCGGCCGCGCGCTACAGGCTGAACGGCGCCGCTGCGGCGGCCGCAGTAATGTTCTGTTCGCTGCCGCTTCTGCTCGGATTCGTGCTGCCGGTGGCGCAGCTGTCTGCATGGGCGCTGCGCGTCGTGCCGGCGGCAGGCGCGCCGGGGCTCCTGACGCTGGCCCGCAACAGCTTCCTGCTGGCGCTGGTCGCAGCGCTGCTCTGTGTGGGCATCGCCATTGTCATCGTCTACGCTGCGCGGCTGGACCGCAGTCCGGTGACACGGTCGGTCGGCAAGCTGGCGCTGCTGGGGTATTCCATCCCCGGCGCCGTGATCGCCGTGGGCGTCCTCGTAGCCGTGCTGGCCGTGGCGAACCGTGTGGAAGGCGCCGGAGCGCTGCTCATCACGGGCAGCGTGGCCGCGCTCATGTTCGGCTATGTGGTCCGCTTCATGGCCGTGGGGATTCTGTCCGTGGAATCAGGGTTCGCGCGCGTCGGCCAGAGTCTGCCGGCGGCGGCGCGCCTGCTGGGTGCGGCGCCGCTGCGCACGCTGGCGCGCGTGGAACTGCCGCTCCTGCGCCGCTCGCTGCTGGCCGCGGTGACGCTGGTGTTCATCGATGTTCTCAAGGAACTGCCGCTCACATTGATTCTTCGCCCGTTCAACTTCGACACGCTGGCCACTCGCGCGTTTCAGCTGGCATCTGATGAACAGCTGGCGCAGTCCGCTCCTGCCGCGCTGCTCGTGATCGGCACTGCAGCGCTCGTCGTAGGTGTGCTGCACAGTGCGTTCGAACAGGAGGTTCGCGCATGATCAGAACCGCACTCGGTGCGGACGGGTCTGCGCCGGTCCTCGCCGTGAACCGGCTCACGAAGCGATACTCCCGTGCAGCGCCGCCGGCCGTAGCCGACGTGGAACTAACCGTGGCGCACGGCGAGATCGTGGCCATCGTCGGGGAGAGCGGATGTGGCAAGAGCACGCTGCTGCGGCTGATTGCAGGACTGGAGAATCCTGACGCAGGCGAGATCCGGATCGGTGGGCGCGTCGTCTCCGACGAGCGCACATGGGCTGCCCCGGAGCATCGCGGTGTGGGAATGGTTTTTCAGGACTTCGCGCTCTTCCCGCACATGACCGTCGTCGGCAATATCACGTTCGGGCTGGCGTCGCTGCCGCGTGCGCAACGACGCGCGCGTGCCGAAGCGATGCTCGAGATGGTGGACCTGGCCGGCTACGGCGATCGCTACCCGCACCAGCTGTCCGGCGACCAGCAGCAGCGTGTCGCGCTGGCCCGTGCACTCGGGTCGGAGCCGGCACTGCTTCTGCTCGACGAGCCGTTCAGCAACCTGGATACTACGCTCAAGCGGACGCTGCGCGAGGAGATGCGCGAGATCCTGCAGCGCACGGGCACTACCACCCTGCTCGTGGTGCACGATGCCGAGGATGTGCTGGCGCTTGCGGACCGCGCTGCCGTGATGCGCGCCGGGCGCATCCTCCAGGAGGGCGATGCGGATACGCTGTATCGCAATCCATGCAACGAGTATGTCGCACGTTTCTTCGGCGAGACGAATGTGCTGCCGGCGCAGCCCTGCGAGGGCGGCTTTCAGACGTCGCTCGGCATCGTGGCGTGTGCAGGCGCGGCTAACTGTCCGGGCGCGGTGCAGCTATGCTTGCGGCCGGAACATCTCCAGATCGTTTCTGGCGCGGCCGGCCGACCGGCCGTGGTCGACCGGGTTCACACCGTTGGCATGCGGCGCCGTGTCGTGGTCCGTCTTGATGATGGCTCACCGGGCGAAACGCTGGTTGTGCACACAGGCACGGAGTCTCACCTGGTTCCGGGAGACCGGATCCGCATCCTGCCGCGCGCGGAATGCGCGCACGTCATGAGCAGCGATTGATTGCGGGGCCTCCGACACGGCTGTCCCGCACGCGGTGACACCGCAGACGGGTGCAGTTGCTTTCGCGGCAGAATTGAGTCAGTTTCATGAACGAGCGCGCTTAGCTCAGCTGGTCCAGAGCACCTCGTTTACACCGAGGGGGTCGGGGGTTCGAATCCCTCAGCGCGCACT
>JAGTUV010000183.1 GCA_018224305.1 Gemmatimonadota bacterium | reverse complement strand
GCGGCTCCGGCCGGCGCGGATGCGGAGGCAAGCACCGGGTCGATGCCGGCACCGACGAGGGCACCGGCGGCGGCGGCCGTACGGACGAAATCGCGGCGTGACGTGGTCATGAAGACTGCTTCCGTGTTGAAGGTGCGGGCTACGGTCGTCTCTCGAGTTGCCGGGACAGGCGGAACATGCGACCCCAGCGCTGACGCGCAAATGACGAAGCGGACGACAGTCGGGAGAACTGGAAGGGCCGGCGCGGCCGCCGGCCAGTAGTGCGAGCGTGCAGTGTGCACTATGTGTCACGCCGTCGGGCGCCGCAAGGGTGCCGCGCCACCACCGCATGCTTTCACCCGGTCCTCCGGGGCGTTAGTCCCGGAGGACCGGGTGGAACAGTTGACGACGGCGTGGCGGGCGGCGATCGTGCAGATCCGCTCGTCGCGCGGCCTGCGCGACTCCCATTCGAGGAGGCCCCCGATGCGTCTCGCCACCACTGTCTGTGCAGCCGCACTTCTCGGCGCAGCGCTCCCGGTCACGGATTTGACGGCGCAGGTGCCGCCCCGCAGCGACTATGCGTTCACTGACGTGAACGTCATTCCAATGGACAGTGAGCGCGTGCTGTCCGGTCAGACGGTGGTGGTGCGCAATGGTCGGATCAGCGCGATGGGGCCGGCGTCGAGCACCGTGGTGCCGGCTGGTGCCACGCGCATCGACGGCTCCGGCAGGTACCTGCTTCCGGGCCTGGCCGAGATGCATGGTCATATTCCCGGCGCGAACGCGGCGGCGGCGGAGGACGTGCTGTTTCTTTACGTGGCGGCCGGAGCGACGACCGTGCGTGGCATGCAGGGGCATCCGTCGCAGCTGGAGCTGAAGCGTCGGGCCGGGGCGGGCGAAATCATCGCTCCTCGGCTGTGGCTCGCGGCGCCGCCGCTCTCGGGCAACAATGCGCGCGATGCAGCGATGGCAGACAGTCTGGTGCGTGCAGCAAAAGCGGCCGGCTTCGACCTGCTGAAAGTGCACGAAGGCATCACGGCGGAGGCATACGCAGGCATCGTGAAGACCGCGACGGAAGTCGGCCTGCCGTGGGCGGGGCACGTGTCGCAGTTCGTCGGCGTGGAAGGGGCGTTGCGCGCGCGGCAGAGCACCATCGATCACATCGACGACTACATCGAAGCGCTCAACGCGCCCGACTCGCCGGGCTGGAGCGCCAGCGGCGGTGATCGCGTGCGGTTGATGGCCCTGAACGCCGACGCATCGCGCATCGACGAACTGGCACGGGCAACGCGTCAGGCGGGCGTAGCCATCGTCCCGACGCAGATCCTCTGGGAAGTGCTGCGCGGCGCGCGCGATCCCGCACTGATGCGGGACCGGCCGGAGAACCGGTACATGGCGCCGATGACCATCGAAGGATGGACGAACACCGTGAACAATCTGCGGGCGAACGCGGACCCGGTGGCCGCGGCGCGCGAGGTGGAGCTGCGTAACCGGCTGCTGGCGGCGATGAATGATGAGGGCGTACTCATCCTCATGGGCACCGATGCGCCACAGCTCTTCAGTGTGCCGGGATTCGCGCTCTACAGAGAGCTGCCCGTCATGGTGGAGGCCGGGATGACGCCGTACGAAGTGCTGAGGACCGGAACCGTCAACGTCGCAAACTTCCTGGGTGTCGGCGACGAGGCGGGCACGGTGGCGGTCGGGAAGCGTGCGGATCTGCTGCTGCTGGACGCCAACCCGCTCGAGGACATTACCGCCATCGAGCGCAATGCCGGCGTCATGATCGATGGGCGCTGGCTCCCGGCTCGCATGATCCGTGATCGACTGGATGCGATCGCCGCGAAGCACGCAGCCGGCGGCTGACGGGAATCAGCTCAGTGCGCGCTCGAGGTGCCGCGCGGCGATGGGTGCGTCTGTGGCGATGTTGAGCAGGCCGCCGCGCACATCGTAGTTGTGGCCGACGAACACGAGGTTGTCGTAGTCCGCACTGCGCACACGGTCCGTGCGGACGGCAAATCCGCCCGCATCAACGCGCACGGCATCGCCGAACAGTCCGAGCGCTGGTCGGAATCCGGTCGCCATGATGACGTCGTCGAAGAGGTCGGCGGCTCCATCGTCAAATAGCACACCGGTGCTCGTCAGCGAAGTGATGCCGGGGCGGACCGCCACCCTGCCGGCGCGGATCTCGTCGACGAGGTTGAACCCGATGAGCGGTATGCCATCGAGCGCGCTGTGCGGCGGCACCGGGAGCACGGGCGGTCCTCGCCGGCGTTCGCTGATGCGGCGCACTGCACCGACCACGACCTCCTGCGCGGAGCGCGGGAGCTTGCGCACCAACGTGCCGAGGTACTGGATAGGAACACCCGCCAGCGTGAGCGGAACGACGTTCGCTCCTGAACGCACCGCGATAGCGACGTCCACTCCTGCGCGGGCGAGCTCACTCGCGATCTCGGCGCCCGAGTTGCCGACGCCAACGACAAGCACGCGCCGGCCCGCGAACGGGGCGGGGCGCCGGTAGGCGGCGGAATGCTGCACACGGCCGCCGCCTGCCTCGAACTCGGCGCGGCCGGCGAACACGGGAATGAACGGGTTGGCTACGATGCCGGTCGCGACGACCACCCCACGTGCCGGTATGCGTTCGTCGTCGGATTCCACGATCCATCCGTCATTCGTGCGCCGCGCACTCCGTACGGTGCGCTGCGTCTCCACGGCCAGTTCGTGCCGCTGCGCGTACGCGTTCAGATACTCGTGGTAATCGGTCCGGCCAGGGAACAGCGGTGTGCCGCGCGGCATGGGCATGCCGGGCAGGCCCGACAGATGGCGGCCGGTGTGCAGGCGCAGACTGTCATAGAGGTCGGCCCATGTCTGTCCGGGGGTGGTGCCGCGCTCGAGGAGGCGATAGTGCACGCCTCGCCTTGCCAGTTCGCGTGCGGTGGCGAGACCTGCCGCGCCGCCACCGATGATCACAACGGGATCAGGCATTGTAGATGGTGCCGCCGCGCTCATCGTAGAGCTGAAGCACGGCGCGGCCCTCACCGCGCAGCACGCCTCCCTCGAACGCTGTGCCGCGTGCGCGCAGGTACTCATACGACGCAGCGAACACCGGTCCCTCGTCGAAGTTGATGCTGTCCGCGTCCTCGCGCAGTGCACTCCAGACGACGCGCTGAACACCGCTCCACTGCACGGCACCGAGGCACATGGCGCACGGCTCGCACGATGTGAACAGCTCGTGGGCGGGGAGGCCGTCAGCCTGCAGCGTGTAGCTCCCGACGCACGCCTGCGCCATCATGAACGCTACGATCTCCGCGTGCAGCGACGAGTTGCGGAGCGGCACCACGAGGTTGACGCCCACGGCGACGAGGCTGCCGCCGGTATCGAAGATCGCGGCGCCGAACGGTCCGCCGGTATCGCGCAGCACGTTCTCGCGCGCACACGTGAGTGCAACGCGCATGCGGGTCTCGTCGTCCGCGTAGGTCCGGTCCCAGTCGATCACGTCATCGATCCAGCCGGGACACGCGATCGAGACTTCTGGCATTCTGCTCATGCGCGGAAAGTAAGGCGCCGGGCCGCCTGCGGGGAGTGGCAGTTGCGCGAGCCGGGGCACCTGCGTCATCGTTCCATGCGGACCGGTCTCCACCGCCGCCGACATCGGGCTGCGGGGCTCAACACAAGCAGCAGGAGTGTGCATGGCCAGCGGTGAATCGACGGTGCAGATGGTCGATCCGTTCCTCGAGGGTCTGATCGAGGAGCTCGATGCAATCCTGATCGATGCCCGCTCACTGGCGGAAGGACTCTCGCAGCCGCAGTTCAACTGGAACCCCGACCCGCGGCGGTGGTCAGTTGCACAGTGCCTCGAGCATCTGACGCTGAGCCTGCGGCTCTATCCGGCGGAGATCGAGCGCATGATCGGGGAGGCGCGAGAGCGGGCGACCGCGAATGAGCGCCCATACAGGGAAGGGTGGCTGTCGCGCTGGGTGGTGTCGGGCATGGAACCCCCGCCCAGATTCAGAATCCGGACGCGGCAGAGTGTGGACCCCGACCCCGGTCTCGATCGTGACACAGTGATGCGGGACTTCACGGCCGCGCACCTGAAACTGCGCGAGTTGATCACGGCCGCGGACGGCGTGTCGCTGCGTCACGGGCGGATGCGTTCTCCGTTCGCACCCATACTGCAGTTCACGCTGGGTCAGGTGCTGGCGATGAACCTCGCCCATGCACGCCGGCACCTGTGGCAGGCCCGGCAGGTCCGGCAGCACCCAAATTTTCCTGCGTGATCTCCACAGGTGCCGACCATCGTCAGAGTCGACAGCGCTCAACGCGCGAGCAGCAGGCCAGCACTGACGAGCACCCCGTGAGCCGGTGAAGCGGCGGGAGCCATTCCACGCACGTAGCGGACGCGGACCCATCTCTCCCGACCGAGATCGAAACCGGCGCGAATCTCACGCTGATCCTCGTTGCCGCGTATCACGCGGGGATGACCGTCCTGCCGGCCGATGAAGTCGGCGGCGAGCACTGCCCGGCGGAATGTCCAGGACGCGCCAAACGCGTAGGTCCATACATCCGACTGTGGCAGGTCCGTCCGGACGGTGCCATGGATCCCCACGCCATTTTCCGCCGTCAGCGCGAGTGCGCCCCGACGGTAGCGTGCACTCAGCAGAGCGAAGAAGTCCGTCCTGTCGCGCTCGAGCCCGCTCTCGTCCGACGTGGTCGCAATCGTGGCGCCGAACCGCAGCACGATATCCGCCGGCCATGCATCGGGTGACATGCGAAACGCCGTCGATGCGAACGCCGGTCCCGGCTCGACCCGCGTGCCGTCCGCCGGTTCGACCCATTCCATAGGGGGAGCCGTGGTGTCGTTCTCCGTCAGCCGCCACAGGGCCGTGCCACCCACCTGGACTGCGATACGCGCTGAACGCAGGGTCAGTGAGTACGTACCGATCTCGAGCAGCGTGCCGCGGGTGCCGGCGAGTGGTGCGGGCTGGTCCCAGAGCACGCCGGCTCCTGCACCGCCCACGAGCATGATGTCGTCATCGAAGATGCGCCACTCGAGCGGATCGACCGGCCGAAGCTGCGCGCGAGCGGGTGCGGGCAGGACTGCCGCAGCCACGAGTGCGGTCAGCGCAGCCGCGGCCGCGGGTCGTGTGCGACCGTGCAGAATGAGAGCGAGCCAGCCTATGACGCCGACTACAGCAAAGCCGAACCACTGAAGGGCATACCCCAGATGCGGACCTTCATCCAGCGGGGGCGGGTCCAGACTGACAGGGTATCGTGCAGCTCCGGCACCATCGAGCTCCTGCAGCATCACACTCAGCAACGGGTAGGGGAACTGTGAGCGCAGTTCCCGCTCATCGATACGATAGAGCACGTGCCTGAACGATTCCTGCCGCTGCACGGCTTCGCGCTGCGCAAGCGATTGTGCACGGCCGGGGAACGGCAGGATGAGACCGCGCACAGCCACTGTATCGAGCAGGGCGAAATCACGCGCATCGATCGTGGCTGCGTCCGGAGCAGGGATCCAGCCGCGGTTCACGAGCAGCGCATCCGTGCGACCAGTCAGCCGCAGGGGCATGATCAGGTGGACGCCGGGCACACCCTGATGGCTGCGGCCGGGCAGGATCAGGTGACGGTCGTTGTCGTAGCGGCCGCGCGCTGTCGCGACACGGTACGCGAGGCCGACGGTATCGGCCAGCATCGACACGTCACCGACCGGTGCCTGCTCGAGTCGTTCCGCAATACCGGCGTTCAGGTCCCGGCGCTCATCGAGTCGCGAAAGCTGCCAGAAGCCGAGGCGTATACACACGACGACGACCACCGCCAGCAGGATCGTCCCGCCGATGCCGGCAGGGGTGATGGCGATGGTGCGTCGGGCGTGTTCGGGATTGTCTGGAGTTGTCACTGCCTGGACCAGCGGCTACCGGTATGAGGGCGCAATGTCATCGCCATGACGCTACCCGCGCGGCGAGTGTGCTGCAAGCGTGACAGGGGCGAGCGCCTGCCGCACATGAGGACTTCGGAGGGTCGTCAGGGGCGAGCGCCTGCCGCACATGAGGACCTCGAAGGGGTTGCGGCTGTCGTGCGCTCAGAACGGCGGCCTGCCTCCCATGAATCGTTCCCAGCCTGCGGCTGCGCCGCGCCGTGCGATCAGACTCCCGAGCCCGACCAGCGCCCCCGTCGCGACAGTCCAGATGATGGCCTGACGCCAGGGTACGTCGCTGGCGGCGGGGTCGCGCGGCGGATCTTCGTCCATGGTCAGCTTCCACGCCTGCTGGAGCCCATGCCGCACTGCCGCTCCGCCAAGGATTGCGGCTCCCGCGGCCACTGCCGCCCACGCATTCCTGTCTTCGATATCCACGTCCGCCTCCGTTCACATATCCGTTGCCCGCGCACGAGTGCCCGGGTGCGAAATCCCGCGTGGCTGGCCCGCACGGTGCATGATGCGACATCCACCGCATGTCGTAGGATACGAAATGCGCCACCCGCAACCGTCCGCGCCAATGAAACGACTCCTTCTGCATACCTCGTTCCTGAGCGTCATGCTCGTGGCGGGCGCGGCGTGCGATGCACAACGCGTGGATGATCGTGCGCGACCGGGCGGAGACGGATTCACCGCAGAACAGGTGTGCCGTACTGTCGATGCCGCGATACGGCTGCCCGTCGATGTCCATGAGACGAGCGGTCTGGCGATTTCCACACACGACCCCCTGGTGCTGTGGACCCACAATGACAGGGGACACGGGCCTGTGCTGTACGCGGTCGGCGCGGACGGCCGTCTCGTTGCGCGCGTCCATGTCACCGGTGCGGAGAGCGTCGACTGGGAGGACCTGGAGATTGCACCCTGCGAGAGCGGCGTCTGTCTCTATATCGCAGACATCGGTGACAACAATGCCGTGCGCGACGGCATCACCATCTACGAAGTGCCGGAGCCGGCGCTGAATGCGCGCGCGAGTGCCCCGGCGCGGGCACTGCACGCGCGGTATCCCGACGGCGCCCGCGATGCCGAGTCGCTGTTCATCCTGCCGGGCGGTGACATGTATATCATCACGAAGGGCACCGACGGGCCCGTCATCCTTTATCGCTATCCGGTGGCGGCGCGTGGAGAATCGGGAGTGGTGCTGGAGCGCGTGCGCGAAGCGATGGCTCAGCCGCAGCATCGCATGCAGTACGTCACGGGCGCCACGACGGTCGGCGACGGCAGCCGCGTAGCCATCCGCACCTACGGTTCGATCCACTTCCATGCGAGTGAAGATCTCGTGGGCGGTGGCGTGACGG
>JAGTUV010000182.1 GCA_018224305.1 Gemmatimonadota bacterium | reverse complement strand
TCTCACGCATCTGAAGCGGGACGAATCGCGTCACATCGCCTACGGCGTCTTCCTGCTTTCGCGCCTCATCGCGGAGGATCGCTCCCTCTGGGACACGGCCGAAGCACGCATGAACGAACTCTTCCCCGTCGCGATGCAGATCATCGACGAGATCTTCGCTGCGTACGATGTCATCCCCTTCGACCTGCGCCTCGAAGACTTCGCAAACATCGCCGTCACCAACTTCAGTCGTCGCATGCAGCGCATCGAGCGCGCACGCACCCAGACCCTGGATCAGATTCTCGAGGTCACCTCCGCGGAGATCGCCGCTGGTTGAACCGGCACTCCGAAGCACCTCAGCCGCGCTCTCCACGCTACGTCACACCTGATATGCTTCAATCGTTCATCTTACACGGCCAGTATTACGGGTCGTGGCGAATGGGCCCCGTTGCTGGCAGCACAGTCAGCGCATCTGTACCGTTGAGGCACATGCAGTATCACGCAGCACAAGGAGAGATTCGTATGAGCAGACCACGGTTGCTGTGGGCGACGCTGATCGCGATCGCACTGCTGCCCGGTGATGCGGCGGCGCAGGAGCGCGGCAGTGTCACGGGGCTGGTGGTGGCGGCGGAGAGTCAGCAGCCTTTGCCGGGCGTACAGGTGAGCATTCCGGCGCTGAACATCAGCGCAGTGACAGATGAGCGGGGACGTTTCCTGCTGATTAACCTTCCGGCCGGCCAGCAGACGCTGCGCGTGTCGCTGATCGGATACCGCCAGGCCACACAGACAGTGACGATCGGGGCGAGTGCGGCCACCGTGACGATCACGTTGGAAACCGACCCGCTGCTGCTGGATGAGCTCGTGGTGGTGGGATATGGCGAGCAGCGTCGCGGCGACATTGCGGGTGCGGTGTCATCGATCAGGCCGGAGACGGTGCAGGAGATCTCGGTCACGTCGGTGAACCAGGTGCTGCAGGGCCGCCTTGCCGGCGTGCAGGTGGTGCAGAACTCGGGCACGCCGGGCGCGGCGAAAACGGTCCGGGTGCGTGGCTCGTCCTCGATCTCGGGCGGCAACGAGCCGCTGTACGTGATCGATGGCGTGCCGATGTCGCAGGGCAATTTCTCGGGCCTGAATCAGTCGTTCGGCGGGCAGGGCATCGACGCGATCTCGGACATCAACCCGTCAGAGATCGAGAGCATCGAGATCCTGAAGGACGCGTCCGCGGCCGCGATCTACGGTTCGCGCGCTTCGAACGGCGTGGTGCTGATCACGACGAAGCGCGGTGCCGCGATGGCGCCCCGCGTCAACTTCAGCGGATACTACGGCCAGCAGAAGGATTGGAAGCGGGTCGAGTTCCTGAACACCGAGCAGTACATCGAGATCTACAACGAGGGCCTGACCAATCGGTACGGTCCCGCCTCGAATTACGGCCTCGACGAGTGGTACGGCGTGGAGACGCCGGGTATGGACTTCGATGTAACGGTGACGCCGGGTGTCGATACGGACTGGCTGAGCGAAGTCCTGCGCACGGCGCCGATCTCGAATTTCGAGGGATCGGTCAGCGGTGGCTCGGAGCGCATCCGCTACTTCATCTCGGGCAGTTCGCTGGTCCAGGAGGGCGTGATCAAGGCGATGGGCTACCAGCGCCTGAACGGGCGCGTCAACCTCGACTACAACCCGTTCGACAGGCTCACACTGGGCACGAACGTGTCTCTCGGCCGGAGCGTTACCGACCGGGCGCGCAGCGATAATACGATTTACAGCGCGTGGTCGAACGCCATCGCGAACCCGCCGATCGAGCCGGTCTACACGGCGGAGGGCGACTACTTCTCGACGACGTACCTCAATCCGGTCGGGATGAACAACGAGGCCGAGGCGGAAGAGCGCGGCCTGCGCATTCTCGGCAATACGTTCGCGCAGTATAACATCCTGAACGGCCTGAATCTGCGTGGCAGCGTCGGCCTCGATCAGCTGACCATGCGGTCGCGCACGTACGACTCACCGGCGTTCGGGCCGTGGGCCAGCAGCGGCGGCGCGGGTCAGGCGGCCAACTCGTTCATCAACAAGCTGACGTACGAGGGCACGCTGAACTGGAACCGTTCGCTCGGCGATGTCCACGCGCTGTCCGGCGTGATCGGCACGAGCTACGAGGACAACACCGAGGAGTACAGCTTCGTTCAGGGGACGCAGTTCCCGACGGAGTACTTCAAGTACCTGACGTCGGCGGCGACAATCGCGGACGGCAGCTCCTCGCGGGCGGACCACGGCCTGCTGTCGTACTTCGGCCGCGTGTCCTGGAACTTCGATGATCGAGTGACGGCGACGTTCAACGTGCGCCGCGACGGCTCATCGCGCTTCGGTACGGCGAACCGCTACGGCACGTTCCCGTCCGCGTCGGCGCTCTGGCGCATCGGCAACGAGTCGTTCATGCAGAACCAGAACGTTCTCGGCAACCTCGCCCTGCGTGTCAGCTACGGCATCACCGGTAACCAGCAGTCGCTGGGCAACTTTGCTTCACGCGGCCTGTTCGGCGGCGGCGCGAACTACATGGACCTGCCCGGCATCGCGCCGTCCCAGCTCGCCAATCCGGAGCTGAAGTGGGAGAAGACATCGCAGCTGAACCTGGGAACGGACTTCTCGGTGCTGAGCGATCGTCTCGCAATCACCACTGACTACTACGTGAAGAAGACGGACGACCTGCTGGTCGCGCGGCCTGTGCCGCGGACGACGGGCTTCAGCACGATCTGGTCGCACGTCGGCTCCATGGAGAACAAGGGCTTCGAGGTTGCAGCGACGGCCCGGCTGTTCCAGCCGCTGGACGAGCGCGCATTCACATGGTCCACGCCGTTCAACATTGCGCGCCACCGCAATGAAGTGACGGCGCTGTACAACGACCAGCCGATCAACAGCGGGTTCGCAAACCGCGTAGAGGTCGGCAAGCCGCTCGGCTTCTTCTACGGCTACGTCACCGATGGACTGTTCCAGACGGCGGCGGAAGTGGCGGCGCATCCGACGCAGTCGTCGCGCACCGCGCCGGGCGATATCCGCTTCAAGGATATCAATGGCCGGGATGCAGATGGCAACCTGACGGGTCAGCCGGACGGCGTCCTCAACAGCGACGATCAGACCATGATCGGCTCGCCGTGGCCGGACTTCGAGGGCGGCATCACGAACAATCTGTCGATCGC
>JAGTUV010000181.1 GCA_018224305.1 Gemmatimonadota bacterium | reverse complement strand
TGGGCGCGACACCGCGTCCGCTGGTGCCGAAGTCGCGCCCAGCACCACGCCCAGGACCGGACCCGAGTTCGCCGTGCAGACTGCTGCATTCAGTGATCAGCGCGCGGCTCAAACCATCGCGGCCGAGATGCGCGCGAACGGTTTCGATGCGCGCGTCGTGCAGGTCCCCGGCAGTCCCTACTACCGCGTGCGCGTTGGCGCCTTTGCAACGAGCAGGGATGCGGCCGCGGCGGTGCTCCGCATCCGCGACGCAGGATTCGCAACTCTCATCGTCAATGACGTGCGTCTCGAACGCTCGATGTAACTTTTTGTCTTGTGCGCAGCACTGCGCGTGCATAACGTTGTGGTAATGAGCATACCCTCCGAGACACCGCGTCAGCAGTACCAGGCCTGGCTCGACGAGCAGCTCGAGGATTACAAGGCGGGTCTCACCCGCGACGAGTTGCTCGACCTCGCCGAGGTCGCCGTCGAGCAGCTCTTCGATGCTCCCGACGGCCAGTATCCGCTCACGGAGATCCTGCTGTGCGACTCCGTGGACCGTCTGCTGTTCGCCCGCCTCAACCTGCCCACGTTCCGTCAGTGGTTTCGCACGTGTCATATTGACACGGACGAACGTCCGCTGAATGAGACACTCGCCCATCTACGCGCGGCCGGCTGATCTCCACAAATCGTTATCCCACAATTTGTTGTGGAATTCCTCTCGCTTCGGTATGGCGCGTGCCTATGCACAGGCGCAGTCGCCGGCGCACACGCATGCCGGCGCACCGAGTGAAGGAGCGAGGGATGGACGGCATGGAAGAGCATGAGATGACCTGCGCGGATGACCCGCCGGGTATCGTGATACATGGAACGTTCGGGCCGACACCGCGCCCGGCGATCAGCGCGTTCATTTGGGGCGGCAAGGTCCGGCCTACGCCGGAGTTGCCGTACGGTCGCAGGCCGGCAGCCTGAGTCCGGCGCGGCATAGCCGCGGAGCCTGATGAACTGGACATGGAGAGGTCCCCGCGCACGCGGGGGCCTCTTTTTGCTGGTGGGGTCCAGGTCCATTCTGTCCGGCGAACAGGGAGCGGAGTCGAGAGGTGGTGACGGTGCAGGAGCGGGATGTGGCAGTGATCGGTGCGGGTGCGGCGGGCCTGGCGGCGGCGCTGCGGCTGACGCACGCGGGGGCGCGAGTCACGGTCTACGAGCGGGACGGCCGCGCGGGCGGACGGATGCGCACGGAGACGCTGGACGGCGCACGGGTGGACGTGGGTGTGCAGCTCGTGAGCTCATCGCACACATCGCTGTTCGAGACGGCGCAGCTGTCCGGCTCGCGGGATCTACTGCGAAAGTCGCCGGGTCGCGACGCGCTGTGGCGGAAGGGGCGCGCGAATCCGATCACGTACGGCTCGGTGGCGAGCATGGTCGCGTCCTCGGCGCTGCCGACGACGCTGAAGATCAGGATGGGCAGTCGGTACCTGCCGTTTCTGACGGCGCGTGCGCGCGGCCTGGACGCGAACGATCCCGCGGGCAGCGGCGGTATCGCGTACGATGACGAGTCGATCGGAGCGTGGGGCCGCCGGGAGCTGGGCGACGATTTCGTGGATTACCTGGTGTATCCGCTGCTCGCGGCCTACTACGGCGCGCTGCCCGAGCAGACCAGCGCGGGCGTGTACCACGCGCTGGCGCGGATGGGGATGGACGTGTCCGTGTATGCGGCGGCGGGCGGATTCGGTGCGCTCGCGGATGCGTGGCTGTCAGCGGCCGAATCGGCCGGTGCACGGTACGCCGCAGGGACGGAGGTAACGCGCGTGGATGCGTCTGCGGACGGCGTGCGGCTCGAGACCTCGGCGGGCGAGGCCCGCCATGATGCGGCAGTGATTGCGGTCCCTGCGCCGGTGGTCGCGCGCCTGCTCGACACCGGTGGCGAAGTGAGTGAATGGCTCGCGCGCGTTCGGGTGTCGCCGACGCTGACTGTCGCATTCCGGATGGACCGCCCGTTTCCGGGCGACTACTTCGGCCTGTCATTTCCGCGCGGCGGTATCGGGGACCGGGTGGTCGCGCTGTGCATACAGGGTCGCAAGCTGCCCGGTCTGGTACCAGCGGGCGGCGACGCGCTGGTCGCGCTGCCCGCACCGGGTGCCACGGCGGCGCTGATGGCGATGGACGATGACGCTGCAGCGGATGCGACGCTCAGTGTGCTCGAACGCGCAGTCGGCGGGATCTCCAGTCGTGTGCGATCCGCGCACGTGTACCGCTATGAACACGGCTATACGATATTCGAGCCAGGATACCTGCGGCATCTCTCGCACTTCGACACGGCATGGCTGCCGCCCCGGGTGGCCCTCGCAGGCGACTACATGCTCGCTCCGAGTGTCGAGGGCGCCGTGCGCAGCGGCGAGATCGCAGCGCGGCAAGTGAACGGAATGGGTGAGGGATAGGGAGGGGGTGAGTTAAAGGGTGGGGGAGTGGGAGTGGGAGTGGGAGGGAATGCGCCGGTCCCCCACCCTCTCCCACACCCTCTTTCACACCCTTCAACCCACCCACTCCCACTCCCACAACCATGCAGTCCTCAGCGCCGCAGCGTCACATCGACGTTCCGGCCGTGCCGCAACACGCGCAGCCTCACATCGCCCGCCGGTGCGCGCTCGATCGCGCGCCGGACATCCGCCACGGAGTGCACGGCCGTGTCACCCACGCGCACGATCACATCGCCGCCGCGCAGTCCCGCCCGTTCGGCCGGCGTCCGGTCGGCCGCATTGAGCACGAGTACGCCCTCCGTCGCACCGAAATACTCCGACAGGGCGGGGTTCAGCGGCGCCATCTCCGCGCCGGCGACTGCGCGCATGCCGTAGACGGCGTTGGACGCGAGCATGTCGAAGCCGCGGACGACATTCGAGTCACCGCCGAACGAGAATATGCGACCCTCGCCCTGCGTGAAGATCCGGATGCCCGCGGAGTCGCCGAACACGTGCGAGCGGCCCGGCTCGGAGAACATGCGGAACCGTGTGGAGTCGGAGAACATCTGCCAGCGGGTGGAGTCGCCGAACATGCGCACCATCGCCGAGTCGGAGAAGACGCGGAACCGTCCCGAGTCCGAGAACATGCCGGGCAGGTCACGGCTGTATATCGTGCGGATCGAGTCCGGATGCACGCCAATGAATCCGCCCCGTGTCGCGATGCGCACGGTGTCGCCACCGATGACGATGACCGTGCTGCTGTCGCCCGCCATCCGGCGCATGGTGATGCCGGGCAGCCCGCGTATCGTGTCGACACTCGTCCGCATGCGGTCCATGTAGATAGCGAACTGCCGGTTGACGGAGTCGGGCAGCGTGACGCTGTAGGCCTGCGTGGAGCGCTCCGCTGCAATGACCGTGAAGTCACGATCGCGGCCGTCGCGGCGGACGCGCAGGATGACCGTGTCCCCCGGCTCGAATGGCGCGCTCATCACCTGCGGCGATGCGGCCAGGCCGTTGATGCGGACGAGCGTGTCACCCTTCTGCAGACCGGCCTTCGCGGCCGGCGATTCCGCAATGACATCGACGATGACGCGCTGGTGCAGCGGCGCTCCAGGCACGGGCTCGGAGTAGAAGCCGAGCATTCCGCGGCTCGAGACGGACGTCACCCACCTCGCGGCAGGTTCCTGCGCGCCGGCAGCGACGGGTGTTGCCAGGGCGGCGGCGAAGAGTGCGACAATGATTGCATGCGTTCTCATGTGTGTCTCCTGGTGCTGCGTGTATCGATCAGTACCACTGCGGGCTCGACGCCTGCGCGACCTGACGGAGCGTCGCATCACGCTGGGCGAGTGCAGTAAGGTGATACCCGTTGATGACGGGATCCGTCGGTGTCTCGTTCAGTGCTGCCTGCGTCGTCAGGATGATGCTCTGAAGCGCCGCCAGCCGTGCGACCGGATCACCGGCACCGGCGCCCGACGCCAGCTCCGCGAATCCCGTCAGTGCCGCGAGATACTCAGCCTCCCTGGCGCGCACGTACTGCGCGGCCTCTTCCAGCGTCGCCGGCTGGTGCATCCGGGCGCCGCCGTCCCCGGCGAGCGTCACACTGCGGCGCGGCCCCGACTGCTCGCTGACTGCAGCGGGCGCCGGGTCGGTCACAGCCGCGAGCGATCCCTGCGGCACGGCGGGCATCGCCGGTACGTCATTCGCGCCGCCGACGATCCCGCTCGGCGATCGATCCGCAACGGCGCCCGCGGGTCCGTCCATGACGGGATTCGCGGCGGGATTCGCGGCATCCGATGCCGCCGTCATGACGGCGGGCGTCTGTGCGGTCATGCGTCCGGCCAGGGTACCGCCGACGAACAGCAGGAGTGCGGCCGCGATCTGCATCATGCGTACGCCGCCGAAGCGCTGTGCGCGGGTGCGGATCAATCCCTCATCGAGCAGGCGACGCTCGAGTGCGTTCCAGCCGTCGGGCGCAGCAGCCATATCAGGCAGCATTGCGAGTGCGTGGACATCTTCGGTCATGGCGTCGAGCTGCGACCTGCACTCCGCACATGCGGACAGGTGCGCGGCCTCGGCGGCATCCGGCTCGTCTTCCACGAGTCGTGCGATTGTCTCGAGACTCAAATGCGACATGCTTCCTCCTGGATCACTGCGCTCTGCCCGGCCTGAAGCAACCCCCTGAGCCGGGCCCGCGCCTTGAACAGCTGACTCTTTGATGTGCCCGCCGCGATGCCGAGCAACTCGCCGATCTCTTCGTGCGTGTACCCTTCCACATCGTGCAGCACCACTATCTGCCGCATGCCCTCCGGCAACTCGTCGAGCGCCCGCTGCAAACTGATCCGCAGCACCACATGGTCGTTGCGCCCCGAGTGGTCCCGCTCCGGCAGCAGAGGGTCCTCCCGGCTGACCCGCCGGTCCCGCCAGCGCCGGCCGTGCAGCGCGCTGTTCACCGCAATGCGGTGCAGCCACGTCGAGAACCGGGCATCCCCGCGGAACGCGGGCAGTGCGCGGAAGGCACGCACCCACGCATCCTGCGCCCAGTCCTCCGCCAGGGCGTCATCGCCGGCCAGGCGCCGCACCACCGCATGGACCCGTGGCGCGTAGCGCCGGTACAGGTCCCGGATCGCGGCGGCATCGCCCTGCTGCGCGCGCCGTATGCAGTCCGCTTCGTTCATTGGCTTCCTCTGAGGTCCAACATTCTGATCCCGCCCGTCCCCGGTTTGGTTGCCTCGGCCTCCCGTGTCAATCCGGCTGCCCCCGCGCCAGACCCGCCAGCTCCCGCTCCGCCCCCGTGCCAGTCCGGCCGGCTTTTTGCCCCGGAGCCCGCTGACCATGATCCGAAGGAGTCCGGTGCACAGAATCGTGATGAGCGCGCTGCTCGCCGGCGCGGTATGGACCGGCAGTGCAGCCGCACAGGACCGTTCCGTCGGCGACGACGTCAGGAACATACTGCGCGATGCGCGCTTCATCGTCGGCGCGCCGACGCATGCCACGTCGGAGGACCTTCAGACGTTCGGCGTGCTGGCCGCCGTCGCAGGCTCACTCCTGTTCTTCGCGGATGAGCCGGTCCATGAATGGCTGAAGACCGACCCGTTCGTTGCCCGGGTCATCCGTCCGTTCGACGAAGACGGCCCCGTCGCGATCATGGGCCGTACATGGTTCTTTCTGCTGCCGCTCTCCGCGGTACTCTACGGTGCCGGCCACGCGTTCGATTCGGAGGACCTGCGTGATGCGGGGCTGGGCTGCGCGACGTCGAACGTCACGACGACACTGACGCGCACGCTGACCGCTCTGCTGATCGGGCGGCAGCGGCCGCTCGTCGGCCGCGGTCCGTTCGAGTTCGAGTTGTTCGCGTTCGGCGACTGGAACGGGCGCTCGTTCCCCGGCGGTCACGCATCCAACATCATGAGTTGCGCGTCGTTCATCAACCATCGCTTCGATCTCGGCATCGCGGAACCGGCGATCTGGGCGCTGGCGGGCGGGATCGGCTCAGCGCGCATTCTGGACGAGGCGCACTGGACGTCCGACACGTTCGTCGGCATCGCCTATGGATATTCAGTCGGCCGCAACGTCGCCCACCGCTCGATCGAGCGCAGGGATGCCCGCAGGGCGGAACAGACCGCGCAGGCCGGACTCACGCTGCGGTTCAGGATCGCATTCTGAGCAGGCCGCAGGGCAGGCCGCCAGGTGTGAGCAGGCCACAGGGCAGGCCGCAGGTCTGAGCAGGCCGCAGGGCAGGCCGCAACTCTGAGCAGCCGCAGGAAGGGCGGGCGCGTGCGATTCCGTGCGCGCACGCGTTCCGCCCCCTATCTTCACCGCCATGTCCTCCCATCACCTGACGCACCTCGAGTGCACGCGCTGCGGTGCGACGTATGAGAGCGAGCGGCTGTGGCGGCTCTCGCAGTGCTGCGACAAGCCGCTCTATGCGCGCTACGACCTGGATCGGATCGCGGATACGTTCCGGCCGGACGACCTGCGCGATCGCGAGCCGTCGCTCTGGCGCTATGCGGAGGTGCTGCCCGTGCGGGACCCGGCGTTCCGCGTGAGCCTGGGCGAGGGTCTGACGCCGCTGCTGGCGGCACCGCGGCTGGCGGAGCGGCTGGGTGTGAAGCGGCTGTGGCTGAAGGACGAGGGGCAGAATCCCACGGGCAGCTTCAAGGCGCGCGGTCTGGCGCTGGCGGTATCGCGCGCGTGGGAGCTGGGCGCGCGCGAGGTCGCGCTGCCGTCGGCGGGCAATGCCGGATCGG
>JAGTUV010000180.1 GCA_018224305.1 Gemmatimonadota bacterium | reverse complement strand
TTTGGCACCTCGATGTCGGCTCATCACATCCCGGGGCCGGAGAAGGGCCCAAGGGTCCGGCTGTTCGCCGGTTAAAGTGGTACGTGAGCTGGGTTCAGAACGTCGTGAGACAGTTCGGTCTGTATCCGTCGCGGGCGCAGGAAGATTGCGGGGAGCCATCCCTAGTACGAGAGGACCGGGATGGACTGACCTCTGGTGTACCGGCTATTCTGCCAAGGGTAGCGCCGGGTAGCTATGTTGGGACGGGAGAACCGCTGAAAGCATCTAAGTGGGAAGCCCCCCCCAAGACGAATCTTCCCGGAGCGCAAGCTCCCAGAAGGGCCGTTGGAGACGACAACGTTGATAGGCCGCAGGTGCAAGCGTGGCAACATGCTCAGCCGAGCGGTACTAATCGCCCGAGAGGCTTGATCAGTCCAGGTCTATTCTGGACTACCGGTACGACTTCGCCGCTCAGCGGTCGTACTTCCAATACTGACGATCCCAATCACCAGAACATTCAGGCGCGTGGCCACAGGGCCGCAGTCATAAGGGGAGTACATTCCCGAAGCTGCGCGTACCCGGGCCATGAGCCTACGGTTCTGGCCGGTGATTATAGCGCGAGGGCCACACCCGTTCCCATCCCGAACACGGTCGTTAAGCCTCGCAGCGCGGATGGTACTGCCGGGGAGACCCGGTGGGAGAGTACGACGTCGCCGGCCTATTCTTCAGAAACGCCCCGACTGCCTCCTGGCGGCCGGGGCGTTTCTGCATCCTGACGGCATCGTGAGCCGCCGCGGGCCACCTCCACCTCGACTCTCCGGGCCGGACCGCGAACGGAGGGTGTCAGGGGCAACGGGCACGGGCAGGTGCAGGTGTATGTGGAAGACGCACGCACACGTTTAGGGGCACGGGCACGGGCAGCCAACGCTCCTCGCGCCGCTCTTCCTCCCCGGTCTCTTCAGGGGAGGGTCGCTACCGCGGAGGCCGGTGGAAAGGGCACAGCGCGAGGCACCCTGACACCGGACACGCGCTTCCGCGCAGCGATACCTGCCCCGGACCCAACAGGCGCACGTGGAAAATTCGCGGTGACCGCGGGCTGCCTCTACCTCTGCCCGTAAACGTGTGCGTGCGTCTTCCACATGCCCGTGCACCTGCCCACGCCCATGACAACCTGACACCGCCGTCCAGCATGCGGACGCATTCGACCGCCGCCGAAGCACCGGCAACCCGGACGCCTTCAGCCGAATCCCCGCAGCAACCTGCCCGTCACAGCGGCCGGATCCGCCGAAGCCATGACCGCGCCTACCACCGCAGCACCCGCTGCACCCGCCCCCACGACGTCAGCGATGTTCGTCTCATCCACCCCTCCGATCCCGACAACCGGGACGCTCACCGCCCGCACAACCTCCCTCAACCGATCAATGCCAATGCGTTCGCCGCCGACGTCTTTCGTGGATGTGCCGAATACCGCCCCACAGCCGATGTAGGATGCGCCATCACGCTCCAGGTCGCGCGCGCGTGCGGGGTCATCCGTCGAGCAGCCGATCAGGAATGGCAGAGGAGCAATCCGTCGGGCGGCTTCCAGGGGAATGTCCTCCGGCCCGAGGTGCACGCCGTCGGCGCCGGTGGCGAGTGCGACATCGAGGCGGTCGTTGATGAAGAGCAACGCCTTCGCCGCCTTCGTGAACGGCAGCAGTGCGCGCGCCAGTTGGGCGAGTTCACGCGCGGATGCATCCTTGTCGCGGATCTGGATGGCGGGTGCGCCGGCGGTGAGCGCCACGCGGACGATGTCGCTGATGCTGCGCTCGCCTGCCAGGCGGCGGTCCGTGATGACGATCAGGCGCAGGTCTGGAGCCGGCGTCACTGCTGTGGCGTAGAGCCTTCGGGCGGCGCTGCCGCAGGAGCATTACCGGCCGGCGTGTTTGCCTGCTGCTGTCGCTGCAGCTGCCGCACTGTGGCGCGCGCGCGTGTGTGTTCCGCGAAGTTGCGGGTGAAGATATGGGAGCCATCGGGACGCGCGACGAAGAATAGATAGTTGACGTCAGCGGGATGGAGCGCCGCATCGATGCCCATGGAGCTGGGTGAGCCTATCGGTCCGGGCGGCAGTCCGGCGTGACGATAGGTGTTGTACGGGTTGCCGGCGACGCTGTCGATGTGGGCATAAAGCAGCCGCTGCTGATGCTCGCCGAGTGCGTACTGCACGGTCGGATCCGCCTCCAGACGCTGCCCACGGTTCAGCCGGTTGTGATACACTGCCGAAATCGTCGGCATCTCATCACGCTGGCGGGCCTCCTTCTCAATGATGCTGGCGAGCGTTACGACCTCCCGCTCGTTCAGTCCGATGGACTCGGCGCGCGTGCGGCGTTCCGGCGTCCACACCCGTGCATACACCGCCACCATCTGTGCGATGATCGTGTCGAGAGGTGCCGCCACGGGAAACGTGTACGTCGCGGGATAGAGGTATCCCTCCAGAGTAGGCCCGGGCACGCCCATACGGTTCGCGACGGCCGTATCGGTCAGGACGTAGATGACACTGTCCTCGTCGAGACCCGTGGCAGCCGCAATGCGCGGTGCGATCCCGCGAAGATCCCACGCCTCGGGGATCACGATTCGTGCGGTGAGCACGCGGCCGCCGCTCAGATCCTCCAGGATCTGCGACCAGGCCGTGCCCCGCCGGAATGCGTATGTGCCCGGCTGCACGGACCCGGTGGCGGAGCGCATGCGCGCGTAGATCTTGAACAGGGCGGGCGTCCCGATGATGTCGTGGTTCGCGAGCGAGTCCGTGACCTGGCTGAACGACGCTCCGGCGGGAACATGCACGCGGATCGGTTCACCTTCACCTTCGCCTCCGCACGCAGCGAGCGCCAGCACACAGCATAACGCCAGGCCGGACGCCATTCGATGCCTGTACACGCGACTGCGGCGAACTTCGACGTGCAGAACTGCTGCGCCGCTCGGGACGGACAAGCTTATGAATTTCACTGCTGCCTCTTCATGCGATCCAGGTGAGCCTGGAGTATGAGAATCGCCGCGGCCGAGTCCACGCGCTCCTTCTGCTGCCTCTCGCGACGCCTCAGGCCGAGCGAGCGCACGGCCCGTTCCGCAACGACGGATGTCATTCGCTCGTCTGCGAAACTCACGCCAGTACCCGCGCGTTCGGCGAGCTTGTCACCGAAAGCCCGAACTTCGCGCGTCCAGTCGCTCTCATCGCCTGCGAGCGTGAGCGGCAGGCCGATCACCACATGTTCGGCGCCGTGCTCCGCGATCAGATCGGCGACCGCCTGCACAGGCGGCCGCTTGCCGGCTCGACGCGTAAGCACCGTCAGTGGCTGGGCTATGGTTGCGGTGGGATCACTGATGGCGATGCCGATGCGACGTTCGCCATAGTCGATGCCGATGATGCGATGCACTCAGCCGAGCCGCGCCAGCGCGGCGTCGGGCTCATCACCGGCCGCGATCCTCTCGTAGACCGCATACACGGCGTCGGCACCGCCGAACAGAAAGCGGCAGCGATGATCGCCGCGTGACCGGCATTCTGCTTCCAGCACGGCGACCTCGGCGTTGGCGATCTGACCGAGCAGGTTGGCCAGGATTCCAGTAGTGAAATGACAGGATGGCTGCCCCGCATTCGCATCGTTGCGGGCTTCCGCCCAGTTGCTCGCATCGAGGGATCCAACGCCGGAGTGCACCTGCGAGTACGTGAGCTGACCCCAGCCGCGGCTCGAGAACAGGCGGGAGAGCTGCGCCCAGAACCGGTCGGCAGACAGGGCGGGGAGCGCGTCCGGATCGCCGCCGGAGAGGATGCGGTACAGCGCATCGCCTGCCGCGTGACCCGCCTGCCGCAGCGCGAGCGCCGCCGCCTCGGGGCCGACGGATGAGACCAGCGAGTCGCGCATTGCCGCCAGTGATTCGACCGGCAGGGCGAGCTCGGGTGTACGCGACGATGTAACCATGGTTCCCCTCGTCGGGTTCAGTTGACTTCGGACGCGGCCAGCGCGAGCAGCTCCTGCTCGTCGATGATCCGGACGCCTAGCTCTCTGGCACGGTCCAGTTTGGAGCCGGGGCTCTCGCCCGCGACCAGATAATCCGTGCTGCGCGATACGCCTCCCGTCACACGACCGCCGTGCCGCTCGATCAGGCTCGTGATCTCCTTGCGGCTCATGCCGTGTGTGCCGGTCACGACAAATGTACGTCCGGCGAGCGTCGAATGCTCGGCTCTTTCGACCGGCTCGTCCATGTTCAGCCCGGCGGCGGCCAGGCGCTCGACCAGCGCGCGGTTGTGCGGATCGGCCATGAACGCGCCGACCGCTTCCGCCGTCGTGCCGCCGATTCCATGCACGGCCGCCAGCGATGCGACCTCAGCGTCCATCAGCGCTGCCATGGTGCCGAACTCGCGTGCGAGGACCTGCGCCGCGTGCGTTCCCACGTGCCGGATCCCGAGCCCGAACAGCAGGCGCGACAGCGGTTGCTCCCGTGAGGTGGCAATGGACTGCACCAGATTCCGGGCGGACACGGTGCCGAACCCGTCGAGTCCCGCGAGCTGCGCTTCCGTCAGCCCGTACAGATCCGCGTGGTCCCGGACGAGGTCAGCCTCCAGCAGTTGCGCCACCGTCCGCTCGCCCAGGCCGCGGATGTCCATGGCGTCCTGTGAGACGAAATGTACCAGTCCCCAGTAGATCCGCGCGGGGCAGGCACTATTCGGACAGTACGCCATCACCTCGCCGGCCGGCCGCTCGATCTCCGTATCGCACGACGGGCAGCGCGTCGGCGGGACGAACTCCCGCTCCGCGCCCGTACGCCGTTCGACCACCGGACCGACAACCTGGGGAATCACCTCGCCCGCCCGCTTCACGACCACCATGTCGCCGGTTCGCAGATCCTTGCGCGCGATGTCATCGAAATTGTGCAGTGTCGCGAGCTTCACCATCGCTCCGCCGATCTCGACGGGCTCCAGACGCGCATAGGGATTGATAGAGCCGGTGCGGCCGACATTCAACTCGATCGCGAGCAGCCGTGTGACCGCCAGGTCGGGCGGGAACTTGTACGCGATCGAATAACGCGGCTCCCGGCCACCCACGACGCCGAGCTCCGGCCACAGCTCGAGCGGTGCGACCTTCACGACTACACCGTCAATGCCGTAATCGAGCCCCTCTCGCTGCGTCTCCGCGTGCTTCGTGTATTCGATCACAGCCAGCATGGTGCCGCACATCGTACGATTCGGGTTGACCGGTACACCCCACTCCTGCAACAGCGCCAGAATATCCTGCTGCGTCTGCGCGGGCAGGCGGTCGTTGCGGTCCGGATCGAGCTGAATCTGGAAGCCGAAGAAACGCAGCGGCCGCTGCGCAGTGAGCCGCGGATCCAGCTGACGGAGTGCACCTGCAGCTGCATTGCGCGGGTTGGCGAATACCGGCTCTCCAGCTTCCTCACGCCTCTCGTTCATCTCGCGGAATCCGGACAGCGGCATGTACACCTCGCCGCGGATCTCCAGCACGTCCGGCATTCCCTTCGTTTCGCGCAGACGCAGAGGGATATCACGGATCGTTCGGATGTTCTTCGTGATTTCCTCACCGATCGCTCCATTGCCGCGCGTCGCGCCGCGCACGAGCACACCGTCCTCGTATCGCAGGGCGACCGCCGTGCCGTCGATCTTCAATTCGGTGACGTAGCCGGCGTCACGGACCTCGCTGGCGATGCGCGCGTTGCGCTCTTCCCACGCAGTCAGTTCATCCGCCGAGAACGCATTGTCGAGCGAATACATGGGGGCTAGGTGCTGCACCTTGCGGAACTGCGTGGCAGGCTCGGCGCCGACGCGCAGGGTCGGCGAATCGGGCGTCATCAGTTCGGGGTGAGCCGCCTCGATCTCCTTGAGCTCGCGCAGCATGCGGTCCCAGTCCGCATCGCTCAGCGTCGGCGAATCGAGCACGTAATACTCGTAATTCGCCTCGTGCAGCCGGCGTCGCAGCTCTTCGACTCGCTGAAGCAGGGTCGGACTCAGTGCGTCCGGTGTGGCGGCATCGCTCACGATAGGGTGTCTCGGTATCGGTCAGGTCTGCGGCTGCTCTGCCGTTTCGAGCCGTTCGTCGAAGCGGACCACCCGGTTGCGTCCGGTTTCCTTTGCCGAGTACAGCGCCTGGTCCGCGTGTCGGACGAGCGACTCGACATCGGCGATCAGTTCGTGCGGGTACGTGGCTACGCCCGCTGACAGTGTCATCTTCAACGGCTCGTCGCGGCCCACGTCAAATGCCGTGCGCGCGACTTCCCGCCGGACCCGCTCGACGAACACGGCGGCGTCATCGATGCACGTTTCCGGCAGTAGTACCATGAACTCCTCGCCGCCGTAACGGCCGATGCGATCGACATCCCGTGCTACCGCGCGCAGTATGTCCGCGAGCTCAACGAGCACGCGATCGCCGGCCTGATGGCCGTGCGTGTCGTTCACCGTCTTGAAGTGGTCGAGGTCGAACATCGCGACCGACATGCAGTCATGCGTGCGTGCCACGCGCTCGAATTCCTCGGCCAGCAGTCCGTGGATGTGGCGGTGATTGAAGAGGCCGGTCAGGCCGTCGCTGATGCTCAGCCGTTCGAGCTCCTTGTTCTTCTCCTCCAACTCATCCTGCAGGCGCTTGATGCGGAGCATCGAACGGACCCGCGCTTCGAGCTCGGGGAAGTTGATCGGCTTCGTCAGATAGTCGTCGGCACCGGCATCGAGGCCGGCGACCTTGTCCTGCGTCGAGTCGCGGGCCGTCACCAGGATGATCGGGATGAAGGGCAGGCCGGCGTCGCCCTTGATGCGGCGCGAGATCTCGTAGCCATCGATGTCAGGCAGCATCACGTCGAGCAGGAGCAGGTCGGGTGCGGCCTCTCGTACCAGTGCGAGCGCCTGCTCGCCATCACCCGCCTCCAGAATCTCGTACCCGCGGTAGCGCAGTCGCGTCGCGATGATTTCTATGTTGTCCTGGTTGTCATCGACGACCAGGATGCGGCCTGGCTCGACAGCCTGTTCGTGTACGTTCTCGCTCATGTCCGCTCTATCTGGTGTTGGCGACGGCAGCAGATACGGCCGTCGCGCACGTCAGTGCAGAAGCGGTGCCACCCTTCGGCGGGAGGCCACAGGCCGCGAATGGCGGCCCCGGCGGGAGCAGGGGATTGCAGGATGCACGGATTGGCGCGAACACGACGAAAAATGTATTCTGGAACGGAACACAGCCGCAAGCACCCGCCCGTGCGCGGGGCACGCGCATTGCACCATTTTCAGGCCTCATCCACACCTATCGGGAGCATTCCATGTACTACGACGAGGATTCCAGTGCAGTCAGCTTCATCGCCGGCATGTTTCTGGGCGCGCTGGTGGGCGTGAGCGTCACCCTGCTTGCCGCACCGCAGAGCGGCAAGCGGACGCGGAAGCGGCTCGTCCGGGCGGTTTCAACTGCGCGTGACGCAGCGGGTGATCGCTGGGAGGATCTGGCGGACCAGGTCCAGGCAGGGAAGAAGCGGATCCGGCTCTAGCGTGTCGGCCGTTTCCACTCTGGGTGAACCATACAGGGGCGTCGCCCCGGGTGATCTCGACGACATCCTGCGCCGGTCGCTGCCGGATCGGCGGTTTCTGGTCGTCAGCAACCGCGAACCGTACGAGCATTACTGGGACGAGGCGGCGGACGGGATCGGGGTGCGACGACCGGCCGGAGGGCTGGTCGCCGCGCTCGATCCGCTCATGCAGGCCGTCGGCGGCGTGTGGGTAGCATGGGGCAGTGGCGACCGCGACCGCGAGGAAGTCGGTGAGGGCGATCGGCTCCGGGTGCCGCCGGAGGAGCCCGGTTATACCCTGCGCCGCCTCTGGCTGAACCAGCAGGACGTCAATCAGTATTACTTCGGCTACGCGAACCAGTTCCTGTGGCCGCTCTGCCATCTGCGCCCTGCGCTCACCCGGATGCGGCTCCGGTACTGGACGACGTACGTGGATGTGAACCGCAGATTCGCCGACGCAGTCCTGGAGGAAATCGGCGACGGGCAGGGCGCTGCAATCTGGTTTCAGGACTACCACCTGGCGCTCGCGCCCGAGTTCGTCCGCAGCCGGCGACCGGACCTGACACTCGCGCACTTCTGGCACATTCCGTTTCCACCGCTCGAGATCTTCCGCGTAGCGAGCAATGCGCCCCAGCTCCTGGGCGGGCTGCTCGCCAATGACATCGTCGGGTTCCACCTCCCGCTGTTCGCGGACAACTTCATGCGCTGCTCCGAGTCCCTGCTGGACGACGCCCATGTGGACTGGGAGCACCGGTCGGTCGAGATCGGTGGCCATACGTGCTATGTGCGGGCGTTTCCAATCTCGATCGATGTCGAGCAGTTCCGCAACGCCGCCCTGGATCCGGCCGCGGACTCACGGATCGCGCGACTGCGGCAACGCTACGCGCCTCAGGACGGGCTGCTCGGCGTCGGTGTCGACCGGATCGACTACTCCAAGGGTCTGGTCGAGAAGATTGCAGCGCTCGACATGCTCTTCGACCGCTTCCCTGACATGCGCGGGCGGTTCACCTTCGTGCAGATCGCAGTACCGAGCAGGACCGCCATCGATACGTACGACTGGCTCAACGAGAAACTCGAGCGGGCGGTGTGGTCGATCAACGACAAGTGGGGTGAAGGCGGCTGGCAGCCCGTGCATCTGCTGAAGGATTCACTGTCGCAGGACCGTCTTGCACACTTCTATCGTGCCGCTGACGTGTGCTACGTCAACTCGCTTCAGGACGGCATGAATCTCGTCGCCAAGGAGTTCCTCGCCTGTCAGGTCGACGACCCGGGCGGGGTGCTGGTGCTGTCGAAGTTTGCCGGCGCCGCCGAGGAGCTCGACGGCGCATACGAGGTCAACCCGTATGACCCCGAAGCGGCAGCGCTTGGACTGCATGAGGCCCTGACAATGCCGGCCGACGAGCGCCGGGACCGGATGCGCAGACTGCACGGCTCGCTGCGCAGCATCTACGACTGGATGGGCGAGATCTTCGAGGGCTGGGGTGCAGTTGCCGGCGGCGCGCCCGCGCCGCTATCGGATGCCGACCGCTGGAGCCGCACGCGGTGAATCCATCGCACATCGTACGAAGGAAACGCGAAGGCGAGGAACTGAGCGCTACTGACATTCGTGCGTTCCTCCAGGGCTACGTCTCGGGCGCCGTGGAGGAATACCAGATGTCGGCGTTCCTCATGGCGGTCTTCTTTCGCGGCCTGTCTGCGGCTGAGTTGGCGGCAATGGTTGACGTGATGATTGCGTCGGGGTTGGTTGCCGATCTCTCGGCCGTCCCGGGCGTGAAGGTGGACAAACACTCCACGGGAGGGGTCGGCGACAAGGTCTCGATTGTGCTGGCGCCCCTGGTGGCGTCGCTGGGTGTCCCGGTCCCGATGATGAGCGGGCGCGGGCTGGGACACACCGGCGGTACAGTCGACAAGCTGGAGTCCATCCCGGGGTTCCGCACGAACCTGTCGCTGAGCGAGTACTCGGCGCAGATGGCGGAGCTGGGATGTGCCTTGATTGCGCAGACGGAGGAGATCGTACCGCTCGACCGCCGGCTGTATGCGCTGAGGGACGTGACGGCCACCGTCGAATCGATTCCGCTGATCGCCTCCAGCATCATGAGCAAGAAGATTGCGGAAGGCATCGACGCGCTCGTCCTCGACGTGAAGCTGGGCAGCGGCGCATTCATGCCCGAGCCGGAGAGGGCGGCGGAACTGGCGCGGACGATGATCGGGATCGGTGCCGCAAGCGGCAAGCGTGTAGTTGCCCTGCTCACGGCGATGGACCGGCCGCTCGGTCATGCGGTCGGCAATGCGCTGGAGATCGAGGAGTGCGTGCTGCTGCTGCGTGGCGAGGGCCCGGCGGACGTGCGCGAGGTGACGCTCGCGCTCGCGGCAGAGATGCTCGTGCTGGGCGGTGCCGCAGACGATAGTGCGGCGGCGTCGACACTGGCGGCCGCTGCACTCGATGATGGCCGCGCCCTGAATATGATGCGCGCGATCATCGAGGCGCAGGGAGGCAACGCGATGGTTCTCGATGACCCTGCCATCCTCCCGCAGGCGGAGGCGCGGCGCGTACTGGACGCGCGTCGGAGCGGGACGGTGACGCGGATGGATGTGCGCGCGATCGGCGAAGCAGGTGTGGATCTCGGAGCGGGCCGGCGCACCATGGACGCCGCCGTCGATGCGGCGGTGGGCTTTCACATCACGGTGAAGCCCGGTGACAGGATCGAGAAGGGACAGCCGATCGCGACTGTTCACGCGCGGGACGGTATCAGTGCCGAGGCGGCGGGTCTCCGCGTGCTGGACGCCATCATCATCGGCGACGGTCCCGCCGATCCGCTGCCGCTGATCGTGCAGCGCATCGATGAGGCTGCACTCACCGCCTGAACATGATCCATCTGCTCACGTTCAATACCACGCACCACGCGCTGCTCGCCGAGCAGGTCGCACACGAATGCGGCCTGTCGGCGGAAGTGACGCCCGCGCCGCCGCAGTCCGGTGCGAAGTGCGATCTGGCTGTCGAATACCTGCCGGAGGAGGAGGACGCGCTCCTGGCCGCGCTTCGTGCGGCGGGTGTGGAGTTCCGGATCTTCAGGGCTGACGCCGCAACGTGACGTCAGCGCGGGAGTGAATCCGGGCGCGTCCGCGGCATCCGCATGCCGGGCGGGACCGCGTCCACGCTCGTGTCCGGCGTGACGCCGCGCAGCGGTGCGCCGAACAGACCTCCGCGATAGGGGCTGCATGCTTCGGTGGGCTCCGTACCCGCTATGAAATACTCGGAAACGACATTCGTCGGGCACCACTCGTTCGCGAGGCGCCCGCTCTCCCCATCGATCTCCCGCTCGACGATCCCTTCCGGCCAGGCCCACGGCTCGGGCACCGGCAGTTCGGCATTATCGCCGATGTAGACACGGCGCATGAAACTGCCCCAGACCGGAGCCGCGAGGCGGCCGCCGGCGGCATTGGACATGATGCGGCGCGGGCGGTCGAACCCGAACCAGGTGATGGCGACGAGGTCCGGTGTGAAGCCGGCGAGCCAGACATCGGTGTAGTCGTTCGTGGTGCCTGTCTTGCCGGCGGCCGGCACCGTATACGGCAGGTTGCCCTGGGCGGGGTCGCGCGCCGGGTAACCGCTGCCATTGTTCAGTGCGCTTTCGAGGAAACTGCGCGTGATCGCAATGGCCTGCGCGTTCGCCACCTGCTCGATGTCGGCGGGTGGCTGGAGCAGGACGGTGCCGTCGGCAGCCTCGACCCTCAGGATTGGCCGCGCGCGGGCGCGGTTGCCGCCGCTCGCGAACACGGTATACGCCTCCGCCAGCTGCATGGGTACTACGTCGGCCGCTCCGATCGGCATCGACGGGTATGCCGGGATCGTCGTGCGCAGGCCGAATTCGCGTGCCGTCTGCGCGACGGTTTCGAGGCCGATGTCCACTCCCAGCCGTACCGCGACGGTATTGACCGAGAACTTCACGGCGTCACGCATCAGGACGGGCCCGCGAAACGATGGATCGTAGTTGCGCGGTGCGTAAAGGCTGCCGTCCGGCATCTCAATGCTCAGTGGTGCATCATAGAGGATAGTGGATGGCGGCACGCCACTGTTCAGTGCTGCATAATACACGAACGGCTTGAACGTGGAGCCCGGCTGACGCACGGCCTGAGTGGCGCGGTTGAACTTCGAATCCACGAAGTCCCGACCGCCGACCAGTGCGCGAACCTCGCCGGTCGCCGCGTCGAGAGCGATGAAGAGGCCCTGCAGATAGGGCGCTTCGCCCGTCGGCACGCGGTTCTCGTTCGCCATCGTGGCAGCGTACGTCGGCGCGTTGAAGCCAGGCATGCGCTCGATGCGGGCCCAGCCGCTGTCCATCGCCGCTTCCGCGAAGCGCTGCATCTCGATGTCGAGCGTCGTGTAGATACGCAGGCCTCCGCTGTAGAGCCGCGGCCCGTAGATCGGTTCGAGGGTCGTTCGCACCCACTCGACGAAGTACGGCGCGATCCGGCCGACGTCGGTGGTGTGGCGCGCTGTGGGCAGCGCCTCCGCCTGCCACTGCTCCTTCTCATCCTGCGTGAGATAGCCCTGCTCGGCCATAAGGCGGAGCACGAGGTTGCGACGGTTGAGCGTCGCTTCTGCGTTGATGAATGGCGAATACCGGCCGGGCGCATTCACGGCCGCTGCGAGCATGGCCGCTTCGGCTGGATTGAGTTGAGATGCGGGCTTGCCGAAGTAATGCTGGGATGCGGTCTCGATACCGCGCCAGCCGTGGCCGTAGTTGACCAGGTTGATATAGGCCTCGAGGATGGTGTTCTTCGGGTAAACCATCTCGATCTGCTTCGCGACCTTGAACTCCTTGAGCTTGCGCGCGACACGCTGCTCGAAGCCGATGCCCTCCTCGAACATGTTGCGCGCCAGCTGCTGCGTAATCGTGCTGCCGCCGCCGGTGATGCGGCCGCTGATGAGGTTCTGGATGTTCGCCGACACGATGCGGCGGAAGTCCAGGCCATCGTGTTCGTAGAAGCGCTTGTCTTCGACCGCAATGAACGCCTGTCCGACATGTTCGGGCAACGATTCGAACTGCACGGGCGTGCGGCGTTCCTCGAACAGTTCGGCGAACAGCTTGCCGTCACGGTCGAGCAGGCGCGTGGCTTCCTTCGGCTCCCAGGCGTAGATCTGCGCGACGGACGGGCAATCGCGGCAGACGGAGCGCCACGACCCTATTGCCAGACCTGCAATGAGCGTGATGAAGGCAAGCGTGCCGAGCGCGAAGCCCCGCGCCACGCGGGGGTGTTCGCGCAGCCATCCGCGCATGCCGCTGAATGCTCCGCCTATCCGGCTCATGAAAGTCCTCGTCAAGTCAATTGTGCGATGTCGGTTGAACCCTGTCGCCCGCCGCCCACGGGACCCGGCTGCCGTTCCGGTTCAAACCGCGTCGCCGGCACTTCGAATCAGGCGCCCGAGCGATGCGTGGACCGCGGGATTGCCGGCCAGCAGCGAGCCCTGACCGATCACGTCGGCTTCGCCTTCCAGCCGGGTCACGATTCCACCGGCCTCACGTACGATCAACGTCCCCGCTGCAACATCCCACGGCGCCAGGTCGAGCTCCCAGAATCCGTCGAACCAGCCGGTCGCCACGTGACACAGGTCCAGCGCCGCAGAGCCGGCCCGGCGCACGCCGGAGGTGGAGCGAAGTACGGCCTCGAACTGACGCGTATACACCGGAAGCAGATGAAGTGATTTGAACGGAAACCCCGTACCGATGAGGGTGCGCGACATGTCCTCGATCTGCGAGACCGCGATCCGGCTGCCGTCCCGGAACGCGCCGCCGTTGCGCACCGCACTCCATTCCTCGCCCGTGGCCCCGTTGCGCACGACCGCCGCCTGAAGCTCGGCGCCGCGTGTCACGCCGATCGAAACGGCGTATGCGGGATACCCGTGCAGGTAGTTCGTGGTGCCATCGAGCGGATCAATGATCCAGGTCCAGTCGTCACTTCCGGCCCCACCCGTTACGCCCGACGGGGCGTCGCGTTCCCATTCTGCCTCTTCCGCCAGGATCCGGTGGTCCGGGAAGCGCGACAGGATTCGCTCCACAATCACGGCCTCCGCAGCCCGATCGACGTGCGTGACGAAATCCGCCGCGCCCTTCTCCGACCACTCGGCGACGTCCACGCGGCCCAGGTGCTCGCGATGCACGGACGCTGCCTCCCGCCCGGCCTCCCGTGCCACGTCGAGCAACTCGTTCACGAGCCTTCCTCCCGCGCGCAATTGACACTGCCCCGTGCAGCGCCGCGCGTATTGCCCCGTGCAGCGCCGCGCGTAATTTATCCGCTGCGCCGCCTCCTTCATAGGCCGGCGCAGCCGACGCGCTCGCTCCCGAAGGCGGGGCGGCAGAGTATTTGCGCTCGACATCAGCGGTGAGGCAGAGCCAGCGCAGCAGCGTGCGGCCGCGCCAGGTGACGCACTTCACAACGAGGAGGCGGTCATGCCCCGCAGCGAGAAGGACACCGGCGAAGTACTCGTGCAGGTATGCATGGAGTGCGGCAAGGAGTACATGTTCGAGAACGAGGAGTCGCCCACCGACCTCTCCTGCGAGAAGTGCGGCAACGGTGTGTTCCGGTCCTTCCATGCGAACCTCCGCAGCGACGAGGCAATCGAGGATTTCCGGGATACGACGGAGCGCGACGTTCTGACCACGGATTCACCAGCCGACGTCACGCGCGGTGACCTGCGGGATCTGAACAATCTCTGATGAGTACCGTTCGTTTCGACGGGTCGGGCGTCGCCCTCATCACTCCGTTCAACGATGCCGGCGTCAATGAGCGTGTGCTGGCCGACATCGTGGCGTTCCATCATGAGGAAGGCACCGACGCGCTCGTCGTATGCGGTTCCACGGGTGAAGCGGC
>JAGTUV010000179.1 GCA_018224305.1 Gemmatimonadota bacterium | reverse complement strand
GCGCATCGAATTCGTCTTCGGTCAGTTGCGGATCCGTCAGCAGACGTGAGTCCAGCCGGTCCAGCACCGGCTGCAATGGGCCCATTGCACTTTGCAGATCGGCAGGCAGCAGCGCCGTGGTGTACGACGCAGCGGCAGCGCGCGCGGACAGGTGGTATCGGATGTCGTTCTCCAAACGGGCGAACCGCGAGAATCGTCGGCGTTGTGTCGATCGAATGCGCCTGCATAAGGGGTAAGCTGATAACGGGCGCGAATCGGCTCATGGAGGCGCAACGAAGCGGTCCGCGCCGCCCGTGCACGGGCCGGCGTGGAGCCGCGGGTTCGTTGTCTGGCGAGTGTTTACTGCCTACCTTTACAATTGACCTTCCTTACGGCCGTTCCTGCCTCTCTCCGATGTGAGCCAATGCGAGATGACGGTGACATAACGCGTGTGCTTGTCGGTATGGGGCGTGAAGGGCAGGGCAACATGCACCGCTTGCTGCCGCTGGTGTATGCCGAGCTCGAGCGTCTGGCTCACCGCCATCTGTATTCGGAGCGGAGCGGCCACACGCTGCAAACGGCAGATCTGGTGCACGAGGCCTGGCTGAAGCTGGGTGCGCTCGGTCGCATCGAATGGAAGAACCGGGCACAGTTCTTCGCCCTCGCTGCTCAGGCAATGCGCCGCGTTCTGGTCGATCACGCCGTCCGTCGCAAGGCGGCCAAGCGGGGAGGCAGGCGACAGCAGGTCCCGCTGGAGGAAGGCATGCTCGTCTCCGCGGCACAGGCCGACGAGGTGCTCGCCTTACACGCCGCCCTTGGCGAACTCGAATCCATCAACGAGCGGCTGGCCCGCACCGTCGAGTTGCGATACTTCGCCGGCCTGTCGATCGCAGAGACGGCCGAAGCGCTGGAAATCTCACCGGCCACCGTGAAGCGGGACTGGACCATGGCCCGCGCATGGCTCCACCGCGAGCTGAGCGAATGATCGCGCGGACGGGTTGATCGCGCTCGCGATCGCGATGGCTGCACTGGGCGCGTCCGCCCTGCTGGTTGTCGTCTGGAACCGCAGGCGCGCTGCTGCAGCAGCCGAACGCTCCGCGTCGCCCATGGATGCGAGCGACTGGCAACAGGTGCAGGACGTGCTCAACGACGCACTGGAGATCCCTTCCGCCGAACGAGCCGCGTACGTAACGCGCGCCCTCGCCGGGCGAGTGGACCTGGGCCGCCAGGTCCACTCGCTGCTCGCCGCACACACCCGCGGCGGTATGCTGGACCGTTCCGCACCCCGCCTGCCTGTGGCGTCGTGGACGCCCGACCCCGCGAGTGTCCCGCTTCGCGGCCGCACCATCGGTCGCTACGAAATCCTCGAGGCGCTCGGTGGCGGCGGCATGGGCGTGGTGTACACGGCGCGTGATCTGCGCCTGGAAAGAGTCGTCGCTCTGAAGTTCCTCCCGCCGCATCTGGGGGCGGACCCTCATGCCAGGGAGCGCTTGCTGGTCGAGGCGCAGGCGGTCGCGGCGCTGGACCACCCGAACGTCTGCACCATACACGAGATCGGTGAGACTGACGACGGTCAGCTCTTTCTCGCGATGCCGTTCTACGAGGGTGACACACTGAATCATCGCCTGGCTGACGGCGCGCTGGCGCCGGCCGATGTGACGGACATTGCCATCCAGGTCGGCAGGGGCCTCGCCAAGGCGCACGAGCGCGGCATCATCCACCGCGACATCAAGCCATCGAACGTGGTGCTGACGTTGGAAGGCGTGGTCAAGATTCTCGACTTCGGTATCGCCAGGCTCGGCGATGTCGCATTGACCAGTCCGGGTTTTACGCCGGGCACGGTGGCGTACATGAGTCCTGAGCAGGCGGCTGGTGACGATATCGACGTCCGCACCGACGTGTGGTCGCTCGGCGTGCTGGTCTACGAGATGCTGACCGGCGAGCGACCGTTCCGGGGCGCCAGCGACAACGTGGTGCTGGACTCCATTCGTACGGCCGATCCCCGGCCGGTCCGTGCGCTGCGACCGGATGTCTCGGCAGCGCTCGAGCAGGTGGTGAACCGTGCGCTCGCGAAGCCGCGTGAGGATCGCTTCGCTACGGCGCTCGACATGGTCGATGCGCTCGAGGCTGCGCAGCGTGCCGGGCCGACGGGCGGGGCGCCCGCTGTTGAAGTGCTCCAGGACGGCGAGCGACGCCAGGCCACGATCGTCGCCTCTATTGTATCCGGTTATGACACGATGGTGGGCGGCCTCGCGCCGGCCGATATGGAGACGCTGGCGTGCAGGATCCGCGAGGAGGCCACGGCCGCAGCCGATCGCCATGGCGGCACGCTCAACCGCTGCGCAGGGGATGAGATCGTATTGCTGTTCGGGATTCCGACCACCCGCGAGGATGACGGTCTGCGCGCGGCACGTTCCGCACTGGAACTCCACGATCGGCTGCGCGCGCTGAGTGACGCGACCGCGCAGCGGACCGGACTGAGGTTCGGGCTTCATACCGGGATCGACACGGGCCGCGTCATCGTCCACCCTCAGGGTGGCCGGGATGGAAACCGGGAGTACCGCATTGCCGGCAGCGCCGCTCAGATCGCCCGGCGGCTTGCGACGCACGCGGACGCCGACGAGGTGTGGGCGACGCCGGAATGGCAGCACCTGACCGGTACGTTCTTCGACACCGAACCGCGGCAAGCATTGACGGTGCGGGATCGCAGGCAGCCGGTGGTTCCCGTCCGGATACGGGGAGAATCCGGATTTCGAACTCGCCTCGAGGCCGCGGAAAAGACGGGCCTGACTCCGTTCACCGGCCGCGCGGCGGAGTTGACCACATTGGAGCGCTCGCTTCAGGACGCGCTGGCGGGCGAAGGTCAGTTCGTGACCGTCACGGGCGAGGCAGGCATCGGCAAGAGCCGCCTGCTCCATGAGTTCCGCAGGACAGTGAGCGCTGACCGCGCGCTCTGCCTGCTCGGACGCTGTCAGGCCGACAGCGGGGGTGTTCCGTACCTCCCGTTCACGGAGATCCTGCGCGCGGCGCTGCGGACCGGGGAACCGGAATCCGGCAACGTGCTCGGAAGCACCCTCTCCCGCATCCGGTCGATCGGCCCGGAGTTGGAAGAGTTCATACCTCTGTACCTGCACCTGCTCTCCATCCACACCAAGGAGTTCCGTGTACCGGGGCACCTGCAGGGCGATACGCTCCGGCTCGCCATCGAAGAGGCACTCGCGGCCCTCCTGACATTGAGTACACGACAGCAGCCGGTCGTCGTTCTCCTCGAGGACTGGCACTGGGTCGACGATGCGTCGCGTTCGGCGCTCGAGCAGGTAGCGGAGCTGGTGTCAGGCTATCGGCTCCTCGTCGTGGTGACCAGCCGTTCCGGCTACGGCGTGAAATGGGGTACACCGGGCCAGCACGTCACCATCCCGCTTCGCCCGATGGACTCCGGCGCCATGCTCGCGCTTCTCAGGTCCCTGCTGCGCGTGGACCGCGTCGCCGAGGATCTGGGCGTACTGTTCCATGAACGCACGGGGGGCAACCCGTTCTTTCTCGAAGAGATCTGCATGGCACTGCTCGAGGAGGGCGCCATCCGGATCGAGGCGGGTGAGGCACGCCCGGCGGGCCCGCTACAGCTGCTGGATCTGCCGGACTCGATCGAGGCGGTGATCCGCGCGCGGCTCGATCGGCTCGATCGCGGCGCTCGTGACGTGCTGCGCCTTGCCTCCGTCGTGGGCCGGGAGTTCACCCGCGACGTGCTCGAGCGCACAGTCGCAGATGACGCAGGCCTGCCGGTGGCGCTGGAGAACCTCAAGGCCGCGGGACTGATTCAGCAGGCGCAGATCGTTCCGGAGGTGCTGTACCGCTTCAAACACGTTCTCACGCAGGACGTTGTCTACGCCAGCCTCCTGGAACACCAGCGCCGGGACCTGCACGGCCGGGTGGGAGCGCGCATCGAGGAGATCGGCCAGTCCCGCATCGAGGACCATCTGGACCGTCTGGCCCATCACTTCAGCCGCGCGGAGGAGTGGGGGAAGGCAGTGGGATACGGCATGCGCGCGGCGGAGCGCGCCGGCGCGCTGGCGCAGTACGCGGACGGAGCGGCATTGCAGCTCCTCG
>JAGTUV010000178.1 GCA_018224305.1 Gemmatimonadota bacterium | reverse complement strand
TCGGCTGACGGCCGGCGTTCACGGTAGCCGTCGCCGTCCACTCTACCCCACGTCGCGCCCGGGGGCTGCTGGGCAGCGATTGACGTCGCATGGCACGGTCAATGTTCTGCAGAACGCATGGGAGCAAGCATGGCAGGTCCTGTGTCGACGAATGTCGCTACTGAGCGCGGCCGTAGGAGAATGCGAGACCGAGCACGGTAACGGCCGTTATCAGGCCCGTCCGGAGCGCGAGCCTCCCGCGCGACGTTGACCGGGCCTCGTGGACCACTCCCTCCGCACGCGCGCTCCACCACTCTACCGCGTCGCGCAGGCTCACGTCATCGGCGAGGGCTCTCAGTTCCTCATCGCCGGGGATCGGCAGACCGAGACGTTCCGCGGCGTGGCGGACGCAGGCATTCCGCACGCGTACCGCGCGTGCTGCGCGCAGCCCGCCATCCGGAGCGGTGCGTGACGAACGCGCCCGTCTACCGCGGTCGATCGTTGACATCGAAATGTCTCCTGAGTTGCCACACTGCCTCGGACTGCTGCACGGCATCGATGCCGGTCGTCGGACGCGCGCGCACGATGTAGCGGCAGCCGAGCGAATCGCCGCGAGCGATGAACGGTGCGAGCTGCTGGCGCACCTGTTCGATCGACAGTGCGGCGCCGTTCATGCGGAAGCGGTTCGCGCCGAGCACGTCCAGCTCGGCGATGACGCTCGTCGATTCACCCTTCTCCCAGCACTGCGGCACCTTTGTCGAAATCTTCGCTACGAGCGCGGCGACGCTGTCACGCAGGGCCGTGGCACTGTCGCGCAGCACACCGACCGTATCGCGCGCCGCCATGGCCGCGACCTGCAGGCTGTCCACATCCACCACGTTCTCCCGCAGCTCCTCCGCAGCGGCCGCACTCGCGTCGCGTTCGTGGATCGCAGTGATGGCAACCGCAATGAACAGCGCGGCGAGCACGAAGCCGAGTTCCGCCGCGGTGAAACCCATGATGGTGAATCGTCTCATGCGCTTGCCTCATCGCCGGTGAAGACTTCGATCGCAGCCCGCATCATGCCCGCGCCCTCAGTGAGCGCGGCGTCTTCTCGAGCAGCGCCACGTACTCCTCGATGATGTCGTTCATCTGCGCGAGCTCGCGCTGGAGCGTGGCGGCGAGCTTGTCGCCACCGCTGCCGATCTGCGTCGCCGCCCGGTCCGTGCTGCCGCCCAGTTGCTCGAGCGACACGCGCAGCTGCTCCGCCTGCTCACGCAGCGTGCCCAGTTCCATGATGGAGCCTGCGATGGCTTCGGTGAGGTCCGTCTCCAGCTGACGGACGCCGTCCCACAACCCCGCGAGCCGCTCGGCCGGGTTGGGGAGCGCTTCTACGTGTTTCGTCGCATCCTCCGCGAGTTGCGCGAACGCCTGGCCCGACGCCGCGAAGCCTGCCATGCTGCGGCGGTACTGCTCGTCGAGCCCGCTGTGCGCGCGATCGAGCCCCGTCCTGGCTTTCTCCAGATTCGAGCGCCACAATTCGAGCTGCTCATCGTGCTGCGACGCGGCCTTCTGAACTGTCGCGAGCACGTGCTGGATCTCGACCTCCAGTCGCTGCGCCATCTCGGAAAGCGACGCGCTGAGGCCGCCGCCCGCGCGCGTCATCGACTGCGTCGCCTCCATCGTCGCCTGATCCAGCCGCTCGACGGACTCCAGCATGCGCTTCCCGGCCGACGCCAGTGTGTGGTCGAGCTGTGCAGCAGCATCGCGTGCGGCGGATCGCGACTGCTCCAGCACGTCGAGGACCTGATGCTCCGGCCGCGCGCGCCACATCTCGACCATCGCCTTCACGTTGTCCGCCAGTTGACGCTGTACATCCGCCATGGCCGGAGCACCGCCGCTGCGCACGGCCGGACCGCCGCCCAGGGTGCGCACCTGGCGGATCAACAGTCCGCCGACCGTCAGTGCCAGACCGGCCGCGAGATCCTCCAGGAAGCCGAGGATCTGTACGGTGCCGCCCGCCCGTGCATCGACGCCGAGGCGATACAGGCCGACGGTGAGGAACACCAGCGTGAGCAGGAACCCGAAGAAGTAGCTCGAGTCCGCGACCTCGCCTTCGGCATCGCCGCCGCGCGAGAGTGCCCAGTGCACCAGCAGCGCGATGATGCCGGCGCCGAGCGCGTACAGCGGCCTCCCCAGATACACGAGCGGCGCAACACCCGCAAGCGCGAGCAGGAACGTGATGATGAACGTCAGGCTCTGTCGATTCATTCATTCGCTCCCATCGAGGTCCGCGCATTCGCGGCACAACCCGATACGCGCTCCCAGTGACGCCGCAGCACGGCCGCCATCCCGTCCCGTGCGAACTCCAGGTGCACGGGCGGCAGCAACGTGTCCCGGACGCGCGCGACATTGTCATGAAAATCGAAATACGTGATCACCACGAGTCCGCAGGACAGCTCGGTCGATGCCCTTCCCAAAGACGACGACGCCCCGGAAACCGCCGCTCCCGCTCCCGCTCCCGCTCCCGATCCCGCTCCCGATCCCGATCCCGATCCCGATCCCGTCATTCCGATCACCAGCGCGAGCGACTTGAACCGGTCGCGCCGTTCATTCAGCGTGCCGGTCTTCGCGAGCACCGTGAGGTCGGCGCCCAGCGCTTCACGCAACTCGGCCGACAAACCGGACGCGGTGCCTGAAACGGGCACCTGCCGCAGCGCCGATCGGACGCGCGCGAACGCACCGCCGACGTTACCGGGCATCACGGCAGCGCTCGATGAGTCGTCGAGGATGCGCGCGCGCACTTCCCTGCCCGTCGCGATCCGCGCATACGCCTCGCCCAGCCCGAGCAGTGTCCAGCGATTTTCCCAGCCGCCGAACGCGTAGCGCGCGAGCAGGTCGATGCGCGTGCCATCAGTCTCCGGGAACACCAGCCACGGACGACTCTCCCACGGCAGCAGCGACCGATCCGCGGTCGCGGGTGCGGCCGGGCCCGTCGCGGGTGCGGACGCGCCGGGGGTCGTCGCGGCCCAGAGGCCGGGGTTGCGACCGGCGGTGCGGAAGCCGAACGCATCGACGTCGAACGCCTCCGCGAGGCCTGCACCGATGGCGGAGCGCTCGAGCACAGCGCGCGGGACCATGCCGTCTTCTTCGGCGGCGAATCCGTCCGCGCGCAGCGAGCGTGCGAGCAACTCGGCAGCGTACTGGTTGCTGGAGCAGCGGATGAAGTCAGCGAACGCGATGCCGGCGGCACAGCCGTTGGCCGCGTTTGCGAAGCCGCTCTCGAGCGGAATGTTGCCGACGATGCGCACGGTGTCGCCGGCGTACGTCACGTTCATCTCGGCGAGCTGGGGCTGCCGCGCGAGGATCGCCGATGCGACGAGCGGCTTAACGACGGAGCCGACGAGCAGCGGCTCGAACGCGAGCAGCGACTCCGCATCCGATCGTCGCGCCGGCTCCGCGATCGCCTTCACTTCGCCCGTGCGCACGTCCATCACGACGACGGACATTCTACGGAGCGCGGGCTGGTGCGCGTCGAGGAACTGACGTGCGACGTTGTCGAGATCGGCGGACAGCGATGCGTCGAGCGAGAGCACGAGCGGGCTGGTCGAGCCGGACGAGAACCGGCCGGCGCCCGCGAAGAAGCTGATCGTGCCGAGGTCCTGGTTCGAGAAGCTCTGCCGCCCGTTGATCCACTGCCCGGCCGCGAGCGTGCCACGCTCCGACACCGACATCATGAACGGCCCGGTCCGCTCCAGGTCGAGCACGTCGCCCGCGGAGACGACACCCTTCGAGAACTGCTGCGCTGCACCATTCCGCCAGAGCGTGCCCTGCCGGTAGAGCGACACACTCGCGGGACGTCCTGCCTCCAGATCGAAGGCGACGTCGTAGAACCGCGCGACATCCGATGCCAGTGCAGTGCCGCAATACAGGAGGATACGCTCCGCCGCGCGACGGATCGTGCAGTCGCGACCGTTCAGCCGGTCGGCCGTGCGATCGCGCGTATCCGGTGCCAGCGCGATCTCGCCGCCAAGACCGAGCATGCTGCCGCTGCTGCTCCAGTCCACCGTGCGCACTTCACGCCACGTGCGCTCCGCGTACGGCGAACGCACGGTGAGCAGGAACGGATGCGGCCGCTCCGACAACCGTCGCTCGCCCGTCTCCGTGCGCACGGAGCGCAGCAGTGATGGCGCCTCCGTGTCGCCGTTCGTCGCGGCACTGCCGAGCGTCGCACGCTCCATCGCCTGGCGTATCGCATGATCGTTGTAGAGCGCAACCTGGTCGGCAATGAAGCCACCGCGTCCGGCTGCAGGCTCATCATCAGGATCGACGAGGATCGCGATGGTGTCGGCGGCGATGGCGCCACCGGGGCCGGGCAGGCTCGCGTGGTCGAGCGTCGCGAGCTGATCGACGCCCGCGTTCGACAGCACGAGGGCCAGCTCGTCGAGCGTGCCGCCGAACGTGAGGTCCCGGGCCTGCGCACTCGTGTCGATGGCAACCCGCGCCGTGACGACGACCGTCGCCAGCAGCAGGATGATCGACGCCGCGAACAGCAGGCTCTCGAGCGGATGCGT
>JAGTUV010000177.1 GCA_018224305.1 Gemmatimonadota bacterium | reverse complement strand
CGGTTCCTCGTTCACCGTCATGATGCACCCTCCCAGCCCAGCACCTCGTTCACCGCGGTGGAAGACCGCTCCCACTGCCACTGCTCGCGCGCCAGCTCGCGCCGACCCGCCGCGGTCAGTGTGTAGTACCGCGCCTTCCGGTTGTTCTCCGTGACACGCCATTCCGACGAGATCCAGCCGCGCGTTTTCATGCGTTGCAGCGCCGGATAGAGCGAGCCCTGCGTGACCTGGAGCACGTCGCCCGACATCTGCTGGATACGCTGACTGATCCCCCAGCCGTGCATCGGCTCGAGGGACAGCGTCTTGAGCACGAGCAGCTCGAGCGTGCCCTGGAGCAGGTCCGTCTGGTCGCGGGCCATGGCGTCTATCATCGCGGAGGTGAACCGGGCACTTCTTCAGATGGTCGACAGAAGAATATGGGCAGGGTGGTGTCGACCGTCAAGAGAAAGGAACCGGCGACGTCGGCGTGTGCACGCAAGCGGGCCCGGACGGCAGCTCAACACTCCGGCCGGTTGATGTGCCATACTGAGGGATGACCGAGGAAACGGATGCGGAACTCGTGGCAGGCGTGCGGCACGGTCGCAGGGAAGCCGCAGGCGTGCTGGCGGAGCGGTATCTGCGCGCGAGTCGGGCGGTAGCGCTGGCGATCCTCGGCGACGTCGCATCGGCGGAGGACACGGCTCAGGATGCATTCGTTTACGCCATGGAGCACATCAGGGAATGCCGGCACCCGGAACGCTTCGGCGGCTGGCTGCTCCAGATCGTGCGGAACCGGAGCCGCAATCACGTGCGGGACAGCAAGGCGGGGAGGCATGAGTCCCTGCATCGGCAGCAGCTCCAGAGCACGTTTCCCGCACCCGACCTCGTAGCGGCCAGGACGCAGCTTCGGGAGCGGCTCCTGGCAGCACTTGCGGAGTTGCCGGAAGACCGCCGGTTGGTGGTCCTGCTGAACGATCTCGAGGGCTGGACTCACCGGGAAATTGCCGAACAGATGGAGTTGCCGGCCGGCACGGTGCGGTCACACCTGCACCATGCCCGCCGCGTGCTGCGCGAATTGCTTCGCGGCCTTAACGAGGTGGACAGATGAACGAAAACGAACGGATCGATCTGTCTGCGCTGGACCCGGACCGGGACCCGCAACACTGGCAGCGTGTGCTGGCAGAAACGATGGCGCGCGTGGATGGCGTGCTCGCACAGGGCGAGGATCCATTCGCGACGATCGCCGGTTGGCGACGGCCGCTGTTGATCGCCGCGGCGGCCGCCATCGCTGTGCTCGTGCCGGTCGAGCTGGCGTTGGAGGTGAAGGAACGGGAGGCGGAGCAGGTACAGCGTCTCGTTTCGCTCGCCACGGAATGGGAACATGGGGAGGGGCCGCCGTCGACGGCTGCGTTCCTGCGCGCGCTGGCGGCCGGAGACCGACCATGAGCGATCGACCCAGGCTCATCGCCATCCTGCTCCTCGCCTTGACGTTCATCATTGGCGGCCTGACCGGTATGGCCCTCGAAGAGGCGCTGGGCATTGACTGGTTCGAGTTTCTGGATGAGGACAGCGACGATGTGGATGCACGGCTGCTCACGGGGCTGAACCTCACGGCCGATCAGCGCGAGAGGGTGGACGACATTCTGGAGCGCGAGGAAGACCGACTGGAGCGGTACTGGGAAAGCCGCCTGCCCGAAATCCAGGTGATGCTGCGGGAATCGTACGCCGAGATACGGTCGATCCTCGGACCGGAACAGCAGGAAGTGTTCGACCGGCGTGTGGAGCGGATGGAGGGCAGGATTCCCGAGGAAATCCGTGACTGAGCGCGTGCGCGCGGGCGCACTATGGGTGTGGGGCCACGTGCGAAGCTTCCACGCGCGGGCTGGCGTGGTACTGACCGGAGGCCTCGTCCTGGCGCTGGCGGCGCTCTGGGCATTGTCGGCTTTGACGGAGGGCGTGCTGGAAGGCGACACGGCGCGAATCGACCGGGCCGTGTTGCTCTGGCTGAACAGCCGTGCCACGCCCTGGCTGGATGTGACCGCGGTCGAGATCACCGCACTCGCCGATACACTCGTCGTCGTGCTGCTCGCTGCGGTCGCTGCTGCGATCCTCTCCGTAGTCGGGCGCAGCGCATATGCGTGGTTGCTGGCGGCGTCCGTGGGGGGTGGCAGTATCCTGACCTTCGTGCTCAAGGCGGTTTTCGACCGGCCACGGCCGCAGGTCTTCGAATGGCGCGCCCACTACGAGACAACGACGGCCGCCTATCCGTCCGGCCACTCCACCATGTCGATGGTCACTCTGGTGACTATCGCGTTCATCATTCACCGGCTCTCCAAACGCAGGCGGGTGGGTGTGATCGCCGCGTCGGTCGCGGCTGCGATCGTGCTCCTGATTGGCCTGTCGCGGATGTATCTGGGCGTCCATTACCCCTCGGACGTGCTGGCGGGCTACATGATCGGTTTCGCATGGGCGGTCTTCTGCATGCTCGTGATCGAAGTCATCCTCGCCGGAAGATTCGACCGTACCACTGACGACGACGATGATGACAGCGTGGCATCAGGAAACATGATGCAGGAAGAAAGGTAGTTGTATGAATACTCCCCGACTGCTCGTAATCGGAGCCATAGCTTTCGCCGGGTGTGGCAGCCCGAATGTCGATACCGCCGTTGCGCAGGCCATGCTTCCGGCAGACGGAACGCAGGCGACTGCGGTTTGCGAGGTCGTTGAAGCCCGCATGCCCCTGCCACAGGAGGTCGCGGAAACGAGCGGCCTCGCACGCAGCGGACGGGACGCCGATCTGTTCTGGACGCACAACGACCGCGGCAACGATCCGGTCCTGTTCGCGATCGATTCCCGCGGAGAGATCGTCCAGCGCGTACGTGTGACGGGCGTGGAGATGACCGACTGGGAGGACCTGGAGTCCGCACCCTGCGGTGAGGAAACCTGCCTTTACGTGGCCGACATCGGCGACAACGACAGCGACCGTGATGGTATCTCCGTCCTCCGGATCGTGGAGCCCGCTGCCGAAGCGACAGAAGTGACACCCGCGGAAATTCTGCGCGCCCGCTTCCCGGACGGTGCTCGCGATGCGGAAGCTCTGTTCACCGACGGAGCCGGATTGCTCCATGTAATCAACAAGGGCGATGCCGAGGACATTGCGATCTATCGCTGGCCGGCGCCCGGCCAGGATGGAGGGACGGTGACCCTCGAACGGCTACGCGTGCTGTTTCCTGAACCCGGCAACGGCGACGACCGTGTGACGGCTGCGACGGCAATGCCTGGCAGCAGCTGGATGGTGGCTCGCACGTATCGCTCGCTCTACTTCTATCCGCTGGCGGCGCTGCTGGGTGGGGAGGCGGTGGAGCCGACGGTGGTCGACCTCTCCATGCTCTCGGAAGCGCAGGGTGAATCCGTCGTACTTTCCGACGGGGGCGACGTATGGGTTTCCAGCGAGGCCGAGCGCCGCGGCCAACGTCCCGTGTGGTCGCAGCTCCGCTGTACTCTGCCGACACCGTAACGATGTGCGGCGGGCGGGATCAACTCCCGTCCGCGGCACATCAAATATCAATCCATTGCGGCCGTCGTGAGCACGACCTTCGCCCACCCCTCTGCGCGCGCTGCCAGCCGCCGGTACGCGTCCACACCGTCCGACAGCGGCAGCCGGTGCGAGATGAGCTCGGCGAGCAGTGGCGCATCGCGTTGCGCCAGCTCCAGTGCGGTGGGCAGCATGCGCCGCGCGGGACAGCGGCCTGCGGCGTACGTCAGGTTGCGGTCGTAGATCTCGCCGGGCGAGAGGGCGAGGTGTGGTTCGGTGTGTACGCCGACGGCGGCGAGTGTGCCGCCGATTCGCAGCACGTCCGCGGCGCTGCGTGTCGCTGCCGGCGAGCCCACGGCTTCGATGACGCGGTCGACGCCGCGCCCGTCCGTGCGCTCGCGCACGAAACCGATGGCATCGCGGTCGTCGATAGCGACCGGCGTCGCGCCGAAGCGCTCGGCGATCGCGAGCCGCGATGCCACGGCGTCGAGTGCGAAAACGGCACGTGCGTCGCGCGCGAGTGCTGCGCGGATAGCGAGCAGCCCTACCGGACCGCAGCCGACGATTGCGACGGTGTCGCCCGCGGTCACGTTCGCGAGCTCCGCGGCGAAGAGAGCTGTCGACAGAACGTCGCCCGCGAGCAGCGCGAGTGCGTCATCGCCCAACGCAGCCGGCACGGCGACGAGCGTGGTGTCGGCGAGCGGCACCCGTACCAGGTCCGCCTGTGCGCCATGCAGGCCACGGCCATCCTCGACCCAGCCGAAGAGCTGGCCGCGGACGCACCGCGAGGTCAGACCGATCCCGCAGAATGCGCACGCGCCGCAGCTCGTCGTGAACGGCGACACCCCGCGGTCGCCGCGCGCGAACGCGCGCACACTGCTTCCGACCTCCACCACGCGACCGACGAACTCGTGGCCCATGATGGTGCCGCGATCGAGGCCGCGCTCGCGCCCCAGGTACGGATGCAGGTCGGAACCGCAGATGCCGGCCGTGTCGACTGCCACGATGACATCGGTGTCGGCGACGATCACGGGGTCGTCGACGATGTCGTGCTTCAGGCTCTCGATGTCCTGGAACGTGATGGCGTGCATGCGCTGCTCATGACCGGACCAATTGACCAGACCACAGGCCGACGATAATCTGGACTCATGAAGATCGTCAACATATACGAGGCCAGGACCCATATCCCGCACTGCTGCGCGAGGTCGCCAGACTGAGCGTCGACAATGTGCGTCCGGCAACGTAT
>JAGTUV010000176.1 GCA_018224305.1 Gemmatimonadota bacterium | reverse complement strand
GTGCACGAGATGGCGCAGGCGCTGCTGCTGCACTTCGCAGAGTGCACGCGCTACACGAAGCAGCAGGTCAACTTCTGGAAGAACCTGGCCTGGGACCAGACGGTCGGCCACGCCGGCGAATGGCTGGCGCTGCACTACGCGAGCATGGAGCCCTGGGAAGGCATGCGCGCATTCGTGCAGAAGCGCACGCCGCGCTACATGGAGATGCGCCAGCGTGCGGCCGATGGCGGCTCCAGCGAGTTCGCCTGGGGTCCGCCCACCGCGCAGTGCCCCGCGTGCGGTGCCGACGCGATCCCGGCAGACTTCGCGTTCTGCGGCGGTTGTGGCGCTGCACTGAATGTCACGGCCGACGCCGACCCCGACGCGCTGGCCGCACCGGTAGCGCCATGAAAGCCGCGGCCAGCGCGGCCGGCACCATCCGCGCGGTCACCGGTTCAGGCGTTCGGCGGATCTCACTGGCGAACCCGCCGTTGAACGTCCTGACGACGGAGATGCTGAACGAGCTGGCGGACGCAGTCAACACCGTCGATGCGGACACGCACGCCAAGGTGCTGCTGCTGACGGGTGAGGGCCCGCGCGCGTTCTGCGCCGGCGTCGACGTGGTGGACCACACGCCCGACCGCGTGCACGAGATGATCCACGCTTTCGCCCGCGCGGTCGCTGCTATCCTCGATGCGAAGGTGCCGGTGGTCGCGGCGCTGAATGGCGCCGCGCTCGGCGGTGGCTTCGAGCTGGCACTGGCGTGCGACATCGTGCTCGCCCGCGACGGTGTGTCCGTCGGCCAGCCGGAGATCAGGCTGGGCGTCTTTCCCCCCGTCGCCGCCGTGCTGCTGCCGCGCCTGGTCGGCCGCCAGGCCGCGCTCGACCTGATCCTGACAGGTCGCATGATCCAGGCGGAAGAAGCGCGTGCGCTCGGCCTCGTAGCGGCCACGTTCCCCGCCGACTCATTCGAGGAGCGCGTCGACGGCTACGTACACCACCTGGCCGGACAGAGCGCACCCGTGCTGCGCCTGGCGAAGCGGGCGGTGAATGCAGGTGCCGAACGCACGCTCGCGCAGGCGCTGCGCGAGGCCGACCGCATCTACCTCGAGGAACTGATGGCGCTGCACGACTCGCACGAAGGCCTCGCCGCGTTCATGGAGAAGCGCCTGCCGGCCTGGAGGGACGCATGAGCGTGACTGCCGCCGCACCCCTCCTCGACATCGACCTCGACCAGCCGCTGCCCGAACTGATCGCCGCGTGCCGTGAGGTGGTCGAGGACATCGAGTTCCCGACCGTGCGCCGCTGGCGCGAGCGCGGCGGCCGCGTGCTAGGCCACTTCCAGGTCTACTTCCCGGAGGAGCTCGCGCACGCCGCCGGCATGCTGCCGGTCAAGGTGCGCGGCGCGCAGGTCGAGCGGCGCGAGGCGGACTCGCGCTTCGGCTCCTACATCTGCTCGATCCTGCGCACCTCGCTGGAGCTGGCCATGAGCGGCCGTCTCGAGGTGGACATGTTCGTGACGCACCCGATCTGCGACGCGGCCCGCAACCTGGCCGGCATCTGGGAGCGGAACCTGACGACGCCGGCGCAGATCCTCTATCTGCCGCAGAACCCCAACTCGGCGTTCGCCGTCGATTACCTGACGGAGGAGTATCGGCGCGTACTCGGCGATATCGAGGGCATCGCCGGTACCACCGTGACGGATGAGGCACTGCGCGCTTCGATCGCCGTCTACAACGAGAACCGCAGGCTGCTGCGCGAGCTGTACGCCATCAAGCGGGAGACGCCGTGGCTGCTGCCGGTCGATGAGGCGTACGTGCTCGTCGCCATCGGTGCACTGATCCCGCGCGAGGAACACAACGAGCTGCTGCACGCTGTGCTGCCGCGCCTGCGCGAACGCGATGGCCGGCCGCAGGATCGCATGCGCGTCGTCTTCGAGGGCGGCTTCTGCGAGCAGCCACCGCTCGACCTGCTGCACGCCATTGCACAGTTCGTGTACGTGGTGGACGACGATCTCCTGATCGGACTGCGCTGGATCATGTCGGACGTGGACGACGTCGGCGACCCTGTGCGCGGGCTCGCGACCGCGTACCTGGAGCAGTCCTCGTACAGCCCGGTGCAGCACGACCTGCGCAAGCCGAAGGAGGCCATGCTGCTCGAGCGCATCCGCGGCGCGGACGCGCAGGCCGCGATCATCGCGGCGGCGAAGATGTGCGAGCCGGGTCTCGACGAGCAGGTGGCGTATGCGCACGCGCTCGATGAGGCCGGTGTGCCGTATTTCGTGACCGAGTTCGAGGAGCAGATGACCGGGTTCGATCACCTGCAGATCCAGCTCGAGACGTTTGTCGAGAACCTTCTCTTCGAGTGAGGCCATGCCTGAATCCATGCAGACCGTACGTGACACCGTGATCGGCCGCGGCGCCGAGGACGGCCGTCGCCTGTTCGACACCTGGTACGATGAGCTGACGAGCGTCAGCGACCAGCAGCGCCAGGCTGCCTACGTCTTCGTGATGGGCAGCCTGACCGAGATCCTGCGCGCGTTCGACATGCCCGTCGTGTTCCCGGAGATCAACTCGCTTCAGACCGCCGTGAAGAAGGCAGCCGCCGAGTATCTGAACGAGGCCGAGGACCACGGCTTCTCACCGGACGTGTGCGGCTATGTGAAGGCCGATTACGCACTGCAGCTGCGCAAGGGCGAGCACCCGCGCGGCCGCATTCCGCCGCCGGCCGTCGCCGTGCTGACGAACGCGTGCAACACGTACATGAAGTGGGCCGAGATCTGGGAGCGGCTGTACGGTACGCCCGTGATCACGATCGATGTGCCGGGCTCGCGTTGCGGCAGCCGTGCTGAACGCGACGTCGCCGCGGGCTTCGAGCGGGACCGCCGCTATGTCGAGCACCAGCTGCACGAGTTGATCGCACAGCTCGAGGGCATCACGGGCCGCAAGTTCGACATCGACCGGCTGCGGGAGACCATGGCGCACACGAACGCGATGGGCCGCGCGTACCGTGCCGTGCTCGCCGAGAACCGGAAGACGCCGGCCGTGTTCGATGCCGTGCTCGAGGGCACCACGTACCTGGGCGTCGCGAACGCGCTGCGCGGCACTGCCGCCGGCACGAAGTACTTCACGGACCTGCTCGAGGAGATGCAGCTGCGTCGCACGCTCGGCCTCGGGCCCGTTGGCAAGCCGCCGATCGAGAAGCACCGTCTCATCTTCGTCGGCGTGCCGTGCTACCCGATCTTCTCGCGCTTCACTCGCCTGTTCTCGGACTGGGGCGGCATCTTCGTCAGCTCGACCTACCTCTGGTTTGCGTCGGGTGGTCTGAACCAGGAGATCGAGTACGACCTCACGGATCCGATCGCCAGCCTGGCCGACGGCCTTCTGCACGGCGTGCGCAGTGCCGTGGACAGCATGCTGTTCCACGACCGGACGCTCGTGCAGGCCATCGACGAGTATGGTGCGGACGGCGTCGTCTACCACCCCGTGAAGAGCTGCCGCACGGTTTCGACCGGGCTGGCCGACAGCCGGCGCTCAATTCTCGCGCAGCGCGATGTGCTCGCGCTCTACATCGAGTCCGACATCATGGACCAGCGCGTGGTGTCCGAGGCGCAGCTCAAGAATCGGATCGACGCGTTCTTCGAAGGCCTCGACAGC
>JAGTUV010000175.1 GCA_018224305.1 Gemmatimonadota bacterium | reverse complement strand
GCGGGCGCCCGAACGCGCGCCGGCATCGCGCAGCACGCTCGTGAAGCGTGCTTCCATGGTGCGCGACGCGACGACGCCCGCGAGCACCGCCATCGTGATGGTGATGAAGACACCAGCCGCAACGAGCGACGCGGGCTCGAGCTGCCAGACCCACCAGAAGGCGAGATTGCCTGGCATGTTGCGGTGCGCCCAGACGTTGATGAAGTCGAGTGACCACGCGGCGAGTGCGATCGCGAGTGCGCCGCCGAACAGGCAGAGCAGCACGCTCTCCCACATGCTCTGCATGATGAGCCGTGCGGGCGACGCGCCGAGCGCCATGCGCACGGCCACTTCGCGTGCGCGCTCGTTCGCGCGTGCCAGCAGCAGGTTTGTCACGTTGATGCACGCGAGCAGCAGGATCAGTGCGGCGAGCAGGTTGAGCACGATCAGCAGCATCGGCCCGTCGCCATCGAACTGCGCCATCGGGAACGTGCGCACCGCGGTACTCACGTGCTGCCCGGGCTCGGAGTCCGCGTCGTACGTGCTCCGCGCCCGGAGCAGCAGCCCGTCGAGCTCGGCCTGCGTCTCCTCCGCCGTGGTGCCCGCGGCGAGGCGGCCGTACAGGTTGACGAAGCTGACGCCGGCGCCGGCGGGCGCCAGCAGCTCCGCTTCCATCGGCGCCCAGCCATCCGTCGCAACGGGGAACGCATAACCAGCGGGCATGACACCGACGATGCGCGTGCGCGTGCCGTTCAGTATGATCGCGCGGTCGAGGATCTGGGGGTCGCCGCCGAACAACGCCTCCCACGTGCGATGTGCCAGCACGATCACGGGTTGGGCGCCCGGCAGGTGGTCGTCCGGCGAGAGGCCGCGTCCGAGCAGCGGGCGCGTGCCGGTCACCTCGAATATGTTCCACTCCGTAACCGTCGCACTGACCACATGCCCGCGGTCCGCCTCGCCCGCCACGAACGTCCGCGACGTGTACGCGCCCATACCGGCCAGCGTGCGCACGGCCGGCCGCATCAGTGCGACGTCGGCTGCATCCAGCGAACGCGTCGATCCGTTCAGCTTCTGCTGCACCCGCACGATCTCGCTGCCGCCCGGCAGCGGCAGTGGTCGCAGCAACGCGGTGTACAGGAACGAAAACGTGAAGATCGCGACGGCCAGACCGCCGGCCAGCACGAGCACGGTGAGCGCGGTGAAGCGGGGGCTGCGGGCCAGCAGCCGGAGCGCGTAGCGAAGGTCTGTCAGCATGATGTCTCCGACGTGTGAAGCGCGCTTACCCGTGTGCAGGCGCTGGACGGCCGTACGACACATGCGTGCAGAGCGTTTCAGTCAGGGGTTGTCGCCGCAAGACCGACCACGGGTTCGACTCCCGCCAGCTCCATGGAAGCGCCCGGTCTGTTGGCCTGGCGCTTTCGTGTCAACTCGGGCGACGTGGGGGCTGAGTGTCCTTTCATCCAGCACGCGATTCAGCTCGACCCGATGCGTCCGCTGGTAGTGGAGCGCTCGACTGTTCAGCGTCCCGGAGGCCAGCTTGCCTGCCTGCGGTGGAGTTCAGCGCTGCGTCCAGATCGCGACGACACCGCAGCGCGAGTTGGATCCTGAGTACTCCGCCGGCAGTTCGGCGGGCGTTCGGTACACCTCGATGCCCGCTACGAGGGAAGCAAGTACCAGGTCGTCAATGCGTTCTGGGCCGGATAACCGCGCCGGAACGCCATCGACGATGAAGCTCACGCGACAGATCCCCAGCTCCGCTTCTCTCTGCGGCGTCATATCCGAGCACCGGTCCGGACGCCCGCTCCGGCCCAGATTCCGTATGCTCATGAAGGAGCGCCCCGAAACGACCATTTTGACGCCGTCACATGTCGGGTGATTTTCCAGACGCAAACCGGGAACATTCCCAAGCACGGTTTCCATACTGCCGGCGCCAGCGAGTTGTTGCGGTCCGAGGAAGCGGCCAATGCCGAGCAGCTCACCCCAGCGACGCCGCTCCTCGAACCCGCCCAGTCCCGATTCGGCAAGTTGCGGCCGTACCCGCGCCCGTACTTCGATTGAATCAAGCACCGCGGCGCTGGCGTGCAACGGTATGACAATCTCTACCCGCTCTCCAAGTGCTGCTGCGACCACTACGGAACGATCCTGGAAGCCAACGTGTTCCACATGAAGCCGGAAATTGCCCGCGCGCCACGCGCGCACGACGAAGCGACCAGCCGAATCCGTCACGATCGCGCCGAGCTGCTGCCCACCATCGAAAGAGAACGTGACCTGGGCGCCTGCGACCGGGGCGCCGTCGTCCATGTCCCTCACAACGCCGCTGATCGTTTGTGCGGTTGCGGGTGCTGCTGTGCACATCAGGCAGGCCGCTGCCGCAAGTCGCGCACGTAATGACATGCTCCACCAACCTTTCCCCGCATAAGGGCTATTTTCCCCGAGACACCGGCGGCACTACGCGATACCAAACCAGTTCTGGCCCTTCCATGTACCGAACCATGACGAGCCGTTGTTCCGCAGCGCATCCTGGCAGAGGTGGATGCACATGCACAGAAGCGAAGCGTCGCCTGGCAGATCGAGCGGGCGATGGCTGAGCAGAATATAAGCAAAGTCGATATGGCCGAACGCATGAAGACGAGGAAGGCGCCCGTTCGACTCCCGCCGGCTCCACTTGAAGCGCCCGTGCCTGTACGAGCGCACCCGAACGCGAGTCGCTGCGACACGCCGTAACTGGAGCCAGCGAGGATACACACTTGGCTCGGAAATTGCCCGTCCGGCGCTCACGCACCCTCTTGCACACACGTGATGTCCAACATCGATGATCGTCCCGTGTCCGTCCCGTTGAGCGACGCCGTATCCGTGTCGGATCCGGAGGCGCTGGGCCGTCTCAGGCAGTGGGGAGGGGACAAGCTGGTGGGTGACATGGTGGGGCTGTTCCTGTCGCAGGCGCCTGACCGTATCGCGGCTGCCCGAGCGGGGCTGGAGACGGGGACGCCGACAGACGTTCAGCGAGCTGTGCATGCCCTGCGTTCCAGCAGCGGCCAGATCGGTGCGTCGCGGGTCCAGGCGTTATGCGCCGAGATCGAATCGCGCGCGGCTGGCGGCGATCTCACCGGTGTCGCTGACCTCCTGGCCTCTCTCGAGCACGAGTTCAGCCGTTATGAAGCGGGGACGGAGCGCGCCGGGCCCTCGTGAGGCGGATCCTGATCATCGACGACGATGACGTGATGCGCGAGACGGCTTCGGCGAGCCTGAGCACCGTCGGCGGCTACCGGGTGCTAAGCACTGGAGATCCGGAAGAGGGTCTGCGACTGGCTCGTGCTGAGGCGCCCGACGGCATCCTGCTGGACGTGAGCATGCCCGGCATGGAGGGCCCCGAGGTCCTGGCGGCGCTCCAGGGCGACCCGGCGACACGGGACATCCCTGTCGTCTTCTTTACCGGGGGCTCCATCTCCGTGTCCGCGGAGCACTGGCGGGAACTCGGCGCCAGCGGGGCGGTGGCCAAGCCGTTCGATTTTCCACTTCTCCCGGCGGAGTTCGCGCGGATCGTAGGATGGGGCGACACGGCGGAAGCCGATGCACCCGTACGGGCTCCGGAGACGTCGGTGTCGACCGCGATCCAGGGCATCTGGGAGCGGCGTCGCGAGGAAGTGGAGGGCAGGGTCCGTATCATTGAGGACGTGGCCCTCGCACTGATGGAGGAACGCCTCACGGGCGACGTGCTCGAGGATGGCATCCGGGCCGCGCACCAGCTGGCGGGCACGCTCGGCAGTTTCGGCTTCGCCAGCGGGAGCGTGCTGGCGGGCGAGGCGGAAGCGCTGCTGCGGTCGAACGAGTCACCTCCGGACCGGTCCTCGGCCGTACGGCTCTCCGAACTCGTCCTCGGGCTGGACAGCGTGCTCGAGCAGGGACCCGCACCGATCTCGGGTTTCGCCCGGGGCGCCTTCGACCAGGAATCTGATCGGCCGGTCGCATCGGCGCGGCGTCGTCGCGTCGGCGTGGACACGCGCGTCCCCGCTGCCACTCGCGCGACACTGTCGGCCGGCGAAGTAGAGGTTGTGGAGGTCGCGACCGACGACCCGCAGACGGACCCTTCTGCCGGAGTGGACGTGCTGGTTCTGCACATCGATGACGACGCCGGTGCTGACACTGACTATCACCGCTGCCGAGCCCTGCGTGAGCGGTGTGCGGACCCGGCCTTCCCCATCCTCCTGTCGATTCCGCGTCACGACGAGGCGTCGATCCGCCGTGCCTTCTCCGCCGGGGCGGACGACGTCGTTGTCCGCCCCATTGTCGGTCCCGAGCTGCTGGCCCGTGTGGACGGCCAGCTCGACCGGATGCGGCTACGGTCGGCCCTGCCGTTCGCGCGCGATGACGCCCGCCACGGCGGGGACCCGCGCGCTGATCGACACGTGGACGTGGTGATCGTGGACGATGACGCCGCCCTTTCCGATCTGCTCGACCACACGTTGCGGCTCCGTGGTTACACGGTGGCGCGCTTCTCGGACGGAGCGGACGCCGCCACGGCGCTCGTCGGCGACCCGCCGACCGTCTCGGGACGGGCGATCCTCCTGGACGTGGGTCTTCCCGGTCTCAACGGAACGGCCGTGCTCGGCCGACTGCGTCGTGAGGGTGTCCTGCGACGGACACGGGTTCTCATGCTGACCAGCCACGCCATGGAATCGGACGTGCTCAAGGCTCTCGAGTTGGGCGCGTTCGACCATGTGGCGAAACCCTTCAGCGTGCCGGTCCTCATGCACAGGCTCCAGCGCGCGCTCATGTGTTGACGGCATGATTGAGGAACGCCTCGTCGAGCTGGCGCTGGGCCTTCTCAGCGTCCAGGTCGTTATCCTCATCGCACTATGGTCGGCTCACGGTCTGTGGAAGACCTGGCGGGCGCGCATTGTCGAGCCGGCCGTTGAGCGTGCGCGCGCACGGCTGCTTCAGGATCTGGCTGACGGCCGGATCGGGCCGGCCACGGAAGAGGCCGTTCGATCCCTGTCGCTGAACCTCCAGACAGGGTTGCTCGCCCAGGTAGGGCGCCAGATCTCCGGTCGCCAGCGATCGCTCCTCGCGGGGCTGGCCAAAACCACGGGATTATACCGCCGCGCGGAGGCGGATTGCGCAGGCAGGAGGTGGTCTCGACGGCTCCGTGGCGCCAACGTCCTGACCCTTCTGGGCGGCAGTGAGCGGGCCATGACCCCCCTGCTGCGGGACTCTTCCGTGTACGTCCGGGCGCAGGCGGCGGAGTGGGCAATCGCGCATCCGAGCCCTGCGGTCCTGGATGGCCTCCTCGACCTCCTGGACGATCCGGATCAGGGCACGCGGTTCGCCGCGGCGGACGCCGTCCTGCGGGTGGGACCGCCGGTGGTCCCATCCATCGCCGAAAGACTGGCGCGGACCCCTTCGACGGGGGACGAACGGCCAGAGGCTACGCGACTGATCGACGTGGCGGCAGGGATCCGGGACGCGAGCTTCACGGCGCCTGCCCTGCGATTGAGCCGGGCCGAGGACCCGGAGGTTCGAGCCCGCGCCGTCGCACTGCTCGGACTGGTCGGTGGGGAGGACGCCGTCACCCGTGCCGAGGAGATGCTCGGCGACCCGGCTGCCGGGGTTCGCGCGGCGGCGGTGCGGGCATTGGGCAACCTCGCGTACTGGCCGGCCGCGCCGGAGGTGGGAGAGCGGCTCGCGGACCGCAGCTGGGACGTGCGGCGCGAGGCGGGTCTGGCGCTGCGGGCCATGGGCTCGCCCGGTCAGCTTGTGCTGCGTCGCGCCACGCGGGAGGTGGATAGCTTCGCCGCCGACATGGCCCGGCTCACACTGTCGCTCACCGATAGTCAACGGCCGGAGCCATGAGCTTCCAGGAAGTGATGGTCACCGGTCTGATCGCGTTCGAGTCGGGAATCCTCGGATACTTCTTCCTGGTCAATGTCGTCTACGGGATCCTGCTGCTCGCCGCCGCTTTCGAGCTGCGGCGCGTAGTGCTTCGCACGCGTGGGCGGTCCAGCGAGCGGCTGCTTTCTTCTCCACTGGTGCCCACCATCAGTGTGCTCGCTCCGGCCCACAATGAGGAGGCCACCGTCGTCACGAGCATCGGCGCGCTCCTCTCACTGCACTATTCGGATCTCGAAGTCATCGTCGTCAACGACGGCTCCGTCGACCGCACCCTGGCGGTCATGGTGGACGCATTCGAGCTCGTCTCCATCCCTCCCATACACCGGCGGCGACTGGACACGCAGCCGGTGCGCGCCGCCTACCGGTCACGAACCCACCCACACCTGGTGGTCGTCGACAAGGAGAACGGCGGCAAGGCGGACGCGCTGAACACCGGGCTCAACTTCGCTACCGGCGAGCTGGCCTGTGTCATCGACGCCGATACACTGATCGAGGAGGATGCGCTCCAGCGGCTTGTTCAGCCCTTCCTCGCAGAGGAGGGCCTGCTTGCCGCAGGTGGGACGATCCGCGTAGTCAATGGCTCCGATGTCGCCCATGGCCGCGTAACGCGGGCGCGCGCGCCCCGGGCTGCACTCCCGGGGATCCAG
>JAGTUV010000174.1 GCA_018224305.1 Gemmatimonadota bacterium | reverse complement strand
GATGACAGGGGAACGCCGGTCGCAACGTGCGGCACCGGGGCGGCCGCGCCGCCTATGTCCCCCGCTCCGCCGGTCGAGCGCGCGGTGTGGCCGACAATGGCATACTCCGACATCGTCTCGCCGAAGAATATGCTCGGCTCGCGTAGATCCAGCGACAGGGGAGCGGCCGGATGTCGGCGGACCGGCTGCACATCATTCAGCCAGTACACCGGGTCACCGCTCACCTTCTGCGCGGTAGGTGTCACCACGGCGCCGAACCCGCGGGTTCCCATCGGGCTCAGATGAATGTTCTGCCATGTCTGCGAGTTCGGCGGCAGTCCGTCCAGGGCGAACTCACGCACGCCGATGGCCACCTGCTCCTGCCCGTCCACCGTCGCATACCGATCGTAGTCGAGGCCCGTGAACTGGTAATAGCGCTGACGCCCTTCGCTCTCATTGAACAGCGTCTGCAGCTGCGGCAGATCCCACAGCGGGAGATCGTCGAGGGCGGCGGCCAGACCCGTCCAGGTGCCCGGGTCTGCCCGCCGGTAGCGGAAGTCCCGGCGCTCGAGGTCCGCGAGACCGTAGGCGCGCCGTGTGAACTCCATGTTCCAGCCGATGTACTCTACTTCGCTCGCCAGCTGATTCGGTTCGACCTGCACCTTCTGCACGATGGCAGGATAGACCACGCCCATGCCCGCGGCAGCGAGCAGGAACACGCCCACGGCGACGACGGGCGGCCCCCACAGGCGCCTCAGAGCGCCATAGATCAGCGAACCTGCGGCTGCGAACGCGAGCACCGCGAGGATCAGCCGGGCGGGCAGCCGCGCATGAACATCGGTGTAGCCGATCGTACCGCCGAATCCGCCACCGTTCAGCAGCAGCTCGTAGCGACCGAGCAGGAACCGGGCGCCGAACACGACCAGCATGCCGGCCACGAGCAGGGCGAAGTGGACGCGCGGCCGGTCATCGATCTCGAAGCGTGTGCCCCGCACGCGCACGCCCCCGACCAGTGCATAGCCGATGCCGACCAGCAGCACCGACCACATGAGGACAATGAGCAGGAAGTCGAGGAATCTGACATAGATGGGCAGCGAGAAGATGTAGAACGACAGATCACGACCGAAGAGCGGATCGCGCAGGCCCCACTCATCCGCGCGCAGCCATGCGAACAGCGCCAGCGCCGCGTTATCGCCGAACTGCAGGCTCGACAGCCACCAGCCCGCGAGTACCGCCACGGTTACGGCAGCGCCCACCAGGTATGAGCGCGGTACCTGCTCCGCAATCTCCAGGTTGCCGTAGCGTCGCCGCAGGTGAACCGGCCCCAGCTGGCGCAGGACGTACCACAGATTGAGCAGGATCAGTGCAGCCCCGATCGCGCCGGTCACCGCGCGTACGGATGCTGTGGCGAGCAGTCGCGTCCAGAACACACCACTCTGATCGAGCGCCTGGTACCACAGCACGTCCGTGTAGAATACCGCCGCGGACCTGCCGAAGATGAGGATCAGCAGGAGAAAGGCGACGACGGCCATCAACAGCCGTCCGGGTCGGCGCATTGCGCTCAGACGACCACGCCCTGACCCGCCAGCCATGCTTCCATCCCGGACCGGATTTCCTTCACCCTTTCCTCCGTGCGGGCCTCGACGCGCATCACCAGGACGGGCTGCGTGTTCGACGCACGCAGAAGGCCCCAGCCGCCATCGAACAGCACGCGTGCGCCATCCACATCGATCACGTCGTGATCCTGCCGGAAATGCTCGACCGCACGCCGCACGATCTCGAACTTCGTCTCCTCCGAGACGTCTACCCGGATCTCCGGCGTGGATACATACTGCGGGAACCCCGACACCCGGGCGGACAGCGGTTCCGCCGAGCTGGCCGTCAGCTGAAGCAGCGCGCACGCGCCATACAGCGCGTCATCGAAACCATAGTAGTCCTCGCCGAAGCAAATGTGACCGGACAGCTCCCCGGCGATCGGAGCGCCGACCTCCTTCATCTTTTCCTTGATCAGCGAGTGTCCGGTCATCCACATGATGGCCTTGCCGCCGGCCGCCTCGTATACCTCCGGCACTGCCTGTGAGCACTTGACGTCGAACACGAGCGTCTGCGGTGCACCGAGCCGCTCCAGTGCGTCCAGCGCGAACAGCAGCAGCAGGAGGTCTCCGCGGATGATGCGTCCCCGCTCGTCCACCGCGCCGATGCGGTCTGCGTCCCCGTCGAACGCCACACCGAGATCGGCCTTCTCTTCACGCACCCGCGCGATCATGTCCTGGATGAACTCGTCGACAGTCGGATCCGGATGATGGTTCGGGAACGTGCCGTCCGAGTCGCAGTACAGCGGGATGACCTCGGCGCCTGTGCGTCGCAGGAGCTCCACGGCCACGAGACTGCCCGTACCGTTACCGCAGTCGACCACCACCTTCATGGGGCGGTCCAGCGTGAAACGGCCGGCGACATCATCGATGTACGTCGCTATGATGTCGCGCTGCTCGACGCTGCCGTCCCCGCTCTCGAAACGCTGCGACTGGATCCGCTCCCGCAGGGTCTGGATGCCGGGGCCAAAGAACGAGCGCCCGCCTATTGTCATCTTGAAGCCGTTGTACTCCGGCGGATTGTGCGATCCCGTGATCTGCATGCCGCCGTCCGCACCATGGAGTGCGACGGCGTAGTACAGGACCGGTGTCGGCACGGTCCCGTAGTCGATGACATTGACGCCGGCAGCACGAACGCCCCGGATCACGCCGGCCGCGAGGTCGGGCGAGGTCGGACGGTTGTCCTGGCCGATGGCGACCGTCAGGTCCTGGCGTCCGTCGCTGCGCTCCCGCAGCTCGCTCGCATACGCACGCCCGATCTGCTCCGCTGCGTCCGCATTCAGGTCCGTTCCAACGACACCGCGAATGTCGTACTCGCGGAATATGTGGGCATTCAGGTCCATGGTGTCCTCATTATGCAGGATGCCCCGACGGCGTACAGGGGCGACGAATCAATCACGCGGCGCGTACGCGGGGATGCGGCAGAGGTCGCCTAGCGGAAGCCCACGGCCACCGCGCGGTCAGGGAACGAAGCGCGTCAAGCCTGCCGGGATCTGCAGCATGCCGGCCGCGCTTCGCTCGGCGAGTTCGAGCAGCGCACCGGGCAGAACACCCAGGAGCACGACACCCACCGCGGCGAAAACGAGCGCCACCATCATGCCGGGCGCAAGAGCGGGCGGATCGGATGTGCGCTCATCAGGCTCGCGGAACCACATGTACCATGCGACGCGCAGATAGTAGAAATAGGAGATGAGCGATGCCATAACGAGCACGACGGCGAGCAGCACGAGGCCGCGCTCGACCGCAGCCCGGAGAATGAACACCTTGCCAATGAATCCGCCGGTGAACGGGAACCCGGCGAGCGAGAGCAGGAATATGGTCATGACCACGCCAAGCAGCGGCCTGCGCCAGGCCAGGCCGCTGTACGCATCCAGGTCGAGGCGCTCCTCGCCCCGCTGGGCGACGACCATCATCACTCCGAACGCGCCCATCGTCATGAGCGTATACGTCACGGAATAGAACAGGAATGAAGCCGCGCCCAGCACGGATGCGGCCGCGAGCGCGACGAGCAGGTAGCCGGCATGTGCAATGCTCGAATACGCGAGCATGCGCTTGACGTTGCCCTGCACCAGAGCAATGAGATTCGCAGACGCCATCGTAATGATGGCGAGCCAGATCGCTATCGCGTCCCACGTGCCGTAGAGGTCAGGGAACGCCGTGAAGAACACTCTGATGAAACCGGCGAAGGCAGCAGCCTTGATACCCGCCGCCATGAACGCCGTCACCGGTGCGGGTGCCCCCTCGTAGGCGTCCGGCGTCCACATGTGGAACGGCACCGCGGCCACCTTGAAGCCGAAGCCCACCGCCAGCAGCGCGGTGGCCACCACGAGCAGCGTGCTGGCACCGATGCCGTCGACGCCGATTGCGAGCGCAATCTCCTGCAGGTTCGTCGAGCCCGCACCGCCGTACGCGAGCGCGATGCCGAAGAGGAAAAATGCCGAGGAGAATGCGCCGAGCAGGAAATACTTCAGCGCACCCTCGGCCCCACGACGGTCGCGCCGGTTGATGCCGGTCAACACGTAGATGGGAAGTGACATGAGCTCGAGCCCGATGAACATCACCATCAGGTCCCGCGCCCCGGCGAACACCATCATGCCGACCGTCGCGAACAGAATGAGCACGTAAAGCTCGCCCAGCCGCAGGTTCTCCTCGTCGATGTAGCGGGTCGAGATCAGCACGAACATGCCGGCCGCGAGCAGGAACACGAAGTTGACGAAGATGCGGAAGCCATCCACCGCGATCATGCCGGCCGGCCCAGTCTCCTGGAGACCGGCGATCCACGCATTCGCGATGACGGCGAGCACCACCCCGCCGAGCGTCAGCCACGGCATGCTCGACGATGACGGCTCGCTGCGCGATCCCTTCTGGAATACGTCCAGCAGCAGAATGAACATCGCCCATGCCGAAAGGACGATCTCCGGCAGCATTACCAGGGCGTAATCTGCGGGCGACGAAAGGTCTACAGGCATCTGCGTGCGCAGTCTCTCGAGTTATTCGGCATCGGCACCGGCGCCAGCCGATGCCACGATGTTCCCGGTCCGGCTGTCAGGCCGTGCACCATTAGCGGCCGGTGTCCCGTCAGTGCCATCAGTGACGGGTACAGCCGGGACGACAGCAGCCTCAGCGGGCGCGTCCGTCTCGATCTCCATGCCGAGCGGGAACGATGTCTGCGCGCTCTTGCGCTCCACCGTCTCGATCAACGTGGTCAGCGTCACGTCCACCCGCTCCAGGAACGGCTTCGGATACACACCCATCCAGATCATGCCGGCGACGAGCGGTGCAAGCACCGCGATCTCGCGGCCGTTCAGGTCCGGAAGGCGCAGGTTCTCCGGTCGTGTCAGCGAATTGAAGAGGATCTTCTGCACCATCGGCAGCATGTAGTACGCAGCGAAGATGACGCCAAGCGTAGCGATCACCGCCACCCACGGATGCGTCTGGAACGTACCGATGAGGGCGAGGAACTCGCCGACAAAGCCGCTGGTGCCCGGCAGACCAATACTGACGAGCGCGGTGAACACGAACACGGCTGCGAAGCCGGGTGCCACCGCGGCCAGTCCGCCGAAGTCATCGATGGCCCGCGTGTGTCGCCGCTCGTACAGCATTCCGAGCAGGAGGAACATCGCGCCGGTCGATAGTCCATGCGACAGCATGACGATCATGGCGCCCTGGATGCCCTGCAGTGTCAGCGCGAAGATGCCGAGCACCACGAACCCCATGTGGGCCACTGACGTGTACGCGATCAGTTTCTTCGCGTCCGGCTGCACCGCGGCGACCCACGCCCCGTAGGTGATGCCGATCAGCCCCAGCACCATCATGATCATCACGATGGTTGGGTGCGTGGACGCCTGCGGGAACAGCGGCAGCAGGAACCGCAGGAACCCGTACGCACCCAGCTTCAGCAGCACGGCGGCCAGGATGACGGAACCGGGCGTGGGCGCCTCGACATGGGCGTCAGGCAGCCATGTATGGAACGGGAAGATCGGCACCTTGATCGCGAATGCGAGCGCAAAGGCGCCGAACAACCAGTACTGCTCCGTGAACGTCAGCGGCAGCTGGAGCAGGTCCATGTACGCGAAGGACAGATCGCCCGTCAGCGCGCGGTACTTGAAGAAGAGATACAGGATACCAACGAGCATGAGCAGCGAGCCGACGGCCGTGTACAGGAAGAACTTGATGGCTGCGTAGATCCGCCGCTCGCCGCCCCAGATGCCAATGATGAAGTACATCGGCACGAGCATGATCTCCCAGAACATGAAGAACATGAAGAGATCGAGCGCCACGAATACACCGAGGACGCCGGTCTCCAGCAGCAGGATCATCGCGTAGAACGCCTTCGAGCGGCGGGCGATGTAGCTGTAGGCGCCGAGGATCGCGATCGGGAACAATGCAGTGGTCAGCAGCACGAGCAGCAGGCTGATGCCGTCGATGCCCACGCGATAATGAATGCCCCACTGGGGAATCCACGCGATGCTGCTGGTGAACTGGAACGCGGGCGTGGCCGCGCTGTACGTGAACCAGAGCGGCACCGAAACGATGAACGCGACGGTCGACATGGCGAGCGCGAGGTGCTTCGCGTGCTCTTCCCTGCCGATCAGCACCGCGGCCATGCCGAACGCCGGCAGCAGCAGGAGGGCCGTCAGTGCCCAGCTGGAGTAACCCATGGATTCGAGCACGGTCAGTTACCTCCCAGCACGACGAGCGCGAGCAGCAGCAGCGCACCGAGCACTGTCGCGAACGCATAGGTGTTGAGCTGACCCGTCTGCAGGCGCGAGCCCACCCATCCGAACGCGCGCGCCGCGTAGCCGATGCCGTTGACCGTGCCGTCGATCAGTCCCTGGTCGACGAACCGCCAGAGCCCGCGTGAAAGCCCCATGATCGGCCGCACGATGACGGCGTCGTACACCTCGTCCACGTACCACTTATGGTAGAGCACCCGGCCGAATCCGCGCAGCGGCTCCGACTCGTCCGCCGGCGCGTACCGGCGCTTCATGATGACGTATGCGGTCAGGGCTATGACTGCCGTAGCGAACAGGAACGACACCGCTGCCCAGAATGCCTCGCCACCGCCGACCGGCGTCGCGTGCGCCAGATCCCCGACGTTCGCAGCGAAGACATAATCAGCCTGCTCGATGACCGGATGCAGCCAGTGATGCAGCCATTCCGAGGAAGGCAGCCACCCCAGAATCGGCATATTGGCGATCGGCGCCGGCACATTGATCCAGCCGCCGACGATCGACAGCACGGCCAGGATCACGAGCGGCACCCACATCACGGGCGATACCTCGTGCAGGTGCTTCCGCTCCTCCGCTCCAGTCCGGTTCTGCCCGTGGAACGTCATGATCATCAGCCGCGTCATGTAGAACGCCGTCATCAGAGCGGCCGCGAACGCCATGATCCAGAAGACGCGGAACCAGGGTTCGAACGGCCCCACCGCACGGGCGGCAGTCTGCCAGATGATCTCGTCCTTGGAGAAGAAGCCGGCCAACGGCCACACGCCGGCGATCGCGAGCGTGCCGATCCACATCGTCCAGAACGTCTTCGGCATGTAGCGCCGCAGGCCGCCCATGTTGCGCATATCCTGCGCATCGGCCGGGTTGTGCGTCGCGTGATACGCGTGGTGCATGGCGTGGATGACCGCGCCCGATCCCAGGAACAGCAGGGCCTTGAAGAACGCGTGCGTCATGAGGTGGAACACACCAGCCGCGTACGCACCCACTCCCACGCCGACGAACATGTAGCCGAGCTGCGAGATCGTCGAGTAGGCGAGGACCTTCTTGATGTCGTTCTGGACGAGGGCGATCGTCGCGGCGAACAGTGCGGTCAGCGCACCGATGCCGGCCACGGTGATCGAGGAGATCGGGGCCAGCGCGAACAGCACACTCGAACGAGCGACCAGGTACACGCCCGCCGTAACCATCGTTGCCGCATGGATCAGTGCGGAAACCGGAGTCGGACCGGCCATGGCGTCCGGCAGCCACACGTAGAGAGGAATCTGCGCGCTCTTTCCGGCGGCGCCGAGGAACAGAAACAGCGTGATCGCGGTCACGACGCCGCCACCGAACGCGAACGTCGACGGTGCGGCGGCCATGACGGTCACGAAGTCCAGCGCGCCGAGGTTGCTGAAGATCAGGAACATGCCGATCAGGAAGCCGAAATCGCCGATGCGATTGACAATGAACGCCTTCTTGCCCGCGTCCGCCTTCTCCCTGTCCTTGAACCAGAAGCCGATCAGCAGATAACTGCACAGCCCCACACCCTCCCAGCCCACGAACATCAGGGCGTAACCCGAGCCGAGCACGAGCACCAGCATGAAGAACACGAACAGGTTCATGTACGCGAAGTACCGGGCGTAGCCGGGGTCCTCGCGCATGTAGCCGATGCTGAAGACGTGGATGAGCGAGCCGACACCCGTGATGATCAGGGTCATGAGCATCGACAACTGATCCAGCTGGAACGCGGCGTCCACGCTCAGGCTGCCGACCGGCATCCACTGCCAGTAAGTCTCCACGATCGGATCGTGCAGATCGGCGCCGAACATGCCGAAGAAGTTGATGAGCGCGATGATGAACGCGAGGATCACCACGCCCGGCCCGACAATGGTCGGGATCAGCGTGCTGCCCGCCGCAGGATGATGGGCCTGCGCATCGACCGTGTGCCCGTGCGCGTCGACAGCGTGCCCGTGCGCATCAACTGCATGTCCGTGTGCGTCCGCCGGGCGGACGGGTGCGGGATTCGTCGCGAGCAGGTGCGCCTGCGAACGCCGCGCGCGGACGAGCGACAGCGTGCCGTTGATGACGAAGCCGATCAACGGCAGCAGGGCGATCGCCCAGAGGAGTGTCGGCTCGAAGTGGTCCACCCTACCACCGCAGCAGGTTGAAGTTCTTCATGTCCACGCTCTCGACATGGCGGAAGATCGCGATCACGAGCGCGAGCCCGACAGCGGCCTCTGCAGCCGCTACGGTCATCACGAAAAAGACGAAGATCTGGCCGTCCACGCCGGCGGTGCGCGAGAACGCGACGAACGCGAGGTTCACTGCATTGAGCATCAGCTCAATGCAGAGGAACAGGATAATCGCATTGCGGCGCACGATCACCCCCACGACCCCGATGGAGAACAGGATCGCAGAGAGCGCGAGCGACATCGTCGTCAGATCCATTCCACCGATCATCTGCATGTCAGACCCTCCGCTTCGCGAGCAGGACGGCACCG
>JAGTUV010000173.1 GCA_018224305.1 Gemmatimonadota bacterium | reverse complement strand
TTCGTTATAACCTCGACGATCGGCAGACCGAACTGCGTCGCAAACTCGAAGTCGCGCTCGTCGTGTCCGGGTACGGCCATGATCGCGCCCGTGCCGTACTCCATCAGCACGTAATCCGCGATCCAGATCTCGACCGGCTTCCCGGTCGCCGGGTTGACGGCATACGCGCCCGTGAAGACGCCAGTCTTGTCCTTGTCCGTCTTCTTGCGGGAGACGAGGTCCATCGCGCCCGCACGCTCGCGGTACTGCTCGACCTCGGCGCGGCGCGCATCCGTCGTCACCCATTCGACGACCGGATGCTCCGGTGCGAGCACCAGGAACGTCGCACCGAATATCGTGTCCGGCCGCGTCGTGAACACGGGGATCTGGAGCTTCTGGTCGTACTCGTCGTCATCGCCCAGCTCGCGATGATGCGCACGCACCTCCGCCACGGCTGCCTCCGCGTCGGATCCCGCCTCCGGCGTCCATCCGGACTCGACCTCGAACCAGATCTCCGCGCCCTCACTGCGACCGATCCAGTTCTCCTGCGCCTTCTTCGTCGTCGACGACCAGTCGATCCATTCGAGATTGTCGAGCAGCCGCTGCGCGTACTTCGTGATCGTGAAGAACCACTGCGACAGATTGCGCTGCTCCACCACAGTGCCGCACCGCTCGCATGCACCTGCGATCACCTGCTCGTTCGCAAGCACCGTATGACACGACGGACACCAGTTGACCGCCGCCTCCTTCTTCTCCGCGAGGCCGGCACGGTACAGCTGAAGGAAGAGCCACTGCGTCCACCGGTAGTACGACGGGTCCGTGGTATCCACGATGTGGTTCCAGTCGTACATCGCACCAATGCGCGTGAGCTGCCGCGTGAAGTTGCGGATATTGCTCGGGATCAGCTCCATCGGATGCGTGCCCTGCTTCAGCGCGAAGTTCTCCGAATGGATGCCGAACGCGTCGAACCCGATCGGCTCGAACACCGTCTCGCCCTGAAGCCGCTTCCACCGACCGTATATGTCCGCGCCCGTGAACGCGTACATGTTCCCCACATGCAGCCCTTCAGCCGATGGATACGGGAACATCATCAGGTTGTAGAAGGGGCGGTTCGCTGTCGCGAGCTCCTCATCACTCAGTGAGTTGAGGTTCTGCTCGGCCCAGCGGCGCTGCCATTTCTCCTCGATAAGCTGCGGCTTGTAATCCATTCCCATCCGATGAGTTGCACGTGAATCGGCTAATGTAGCACGAACCTTCCTCCCCGGTAAACGGGCGGACGGGGGGCTATCCGGCGACCCCTGCCTGCTTTGACGACGGTGGTGTCAGGTTGTCATGGGCGTGGGCACGTGCACGGGAATGTTCAAGGCGCACGCACACGTTCATGGGCATGGGCACGGGCTGAGGCAGACGGCGATTCTTCCTGCAGGTCCTGACGTACCCCGTTCTGTCCGGGGCAGGGGCGCTGCGCGGAGGGAGGTGTCAGGGGCTTCGCATTAGCCCCTCATCCGTTCCTCCGCGCAGCGCCCCTGCGCCCGGAAGCAGCAGGTGGAGGTGACTCATGGCCGGTAAGGTCGGCTGCCCGTGCCCGTAAACGTAAACGTGTGTGAACCTCCCCCGGTTTGGTGGACACCACAATAGAGCCGAAGGTAGCTTCGGCTCAGGAGGTGTCCATGCGAAACAAGCGAAGGAAGTTCAGCCGAGAATTCAAGATCGAAGCAGTCCGGCTGGTCGAGGAGAGTGGCCGTCCACTGACACAGGTTGCGATGGAGCTGGGAATCCGGGCTGATCTGCTGGGTAACTGGCGCCGGCAGTTGAGTGAGAAGGGGGATGGCCGTGCCTTTCCTGGAGGTCCCGTGACGCTCTCAGCGGTCGAGGAGGAGAATCGGCGGCTGAAGAAGGAGCTCGAGCGCGTCGAGCAGGAACGGGACATTCTAAAAAAAGCGGCGGCGTACTTTGCCAAGGAATTACGGTGAGGTACGCCTTCATTCGGGCGCACGAGCGAATCTTCCCCGTGAGGACCATGTGTCGTGTGCTCGATGTGAGCCGCTCTGGATACTACGCGGCTCAGCAGCGCCGCATGAGTTCGAGGGCGCAGCAGGACCTGCAGCTGCGCGTCCAGATTCGTTCGATCCACGCAGAGAGCAAGAAGCGCTATGGCAGCCCGCGGATCCACAGTGAGCTGAGATGCCGCGGCATCCGCTGTGCTCGCAAGCGCGTCGAGCGGCTCATGCGCACGGACGGCGTACGCGCCAGGAAGAAGCGATCGTTCGTCGTGACGACCCAGGCTGATGCGCAGCCTCCTGTAGCGAATCTGCTGAAGCGGCGCTTCACCGTGTCCGATCAGATGGATTCGACCTGGGTCGCCGACCTGACATATCTGCCGACCCAGCAGGGGTGGCTCTACCTGGCGGTCCTCATAGACCTGGCCACGCGGGCCGTGGTTGGCTGGGCCACAGACCACCGTCTCAAAAGCGGGCTGGCCGTGCGTGCCCTGCAGATGGCTCTGGATCGTCAGTCGGAGCGGCCGGTACTGCACCACTCCGATCAAGGCAGCCAATACAACAGCATAGAGTACCGCTCGATGCTGGCGAACCACGGCATCACGGCCAGCATGAGTCGCAAAGGCGACTGCTGGGACAACGCGGTGGCAGAAAGCTTCTTTGCCACGCTAAAGTGGGAACTCGTCGCCGATGCCTTTTGGCGCTCGCGGAGCGAGGCACGGGGCGCCATTTTCGAGTTCATCGAGGTGTGGTACAATCGCCAACGTCGTCACTCGAGTCTCGGCTATGTCTCACCTGCCGACTTTGCCCGGACGCGATCCCTCATGAAGAGGGCAGCGTAACCCGAGTGTCCACCAAAACGGGGGAATTCCAGTGCGTGCGCCTTCCACATGCCCGTGCACCTGCCCACGCCCATGACAACCTGACACCGCCGTCCAGCCGTCCCGCGTGAGTTAGCGGTATGCCCAAGAACCCGGATCACCGCAGCCCTTCGAACAAATCCGTCTCCCTCGACCTCCCGCTGTTCACAGTGCTAAACACGCGGCAGAAGTGCTGATCGCCCCAGAGTATCGCATGCTGCTGCTCCGTCAGCTGGTCGAGGCCCTGGTACATCGCGAGCTGCGTCTCATGCCGCTGGATGGCCGCCCAGGCGGTACGCCAGTGCCGGCGTGCATCGATGCGCGTGGTCAGCGTCCATTCCGGCCACGGGTTCACGGCGCGTTCCTCGCCGTCGACCACCGATACCATCCGCTTGAAAACGTGCTGATATAGATCCCAGATCCGGCGCGGCCAGCCCAGGTGGTACAGCTTGGCGACGCGGTGCGCTTGCTCGGCCGGTCTGTATGTAGGATCGGCAGAGGCGACGATCGCAGAAGTCGTGAGCTGGGAGACCGCGATGTGGTCCGGATGTCCGTATGCGCCGTCGAACCCGAAGCTGACCACGACATGCGGCCGCAGTTCCCGCAGCAGAGTGACCACCCGCCCGACGACCTGCTCGGTGGGTGCCGCGTCCAGTTCGCCGTCCGCGTAACCGAGCACGGTCACGTTCAGGATGCCGAGTTCCCGGGCGGCCGCTCGCAGTTCCTCCTCGCGAACGCGTCCGACCTCGTCGTCCGAGGGTCGATCCCTGTTGTGGAAGTACCGGCCGCGTTCACCTCGCGTTGCTGTGATCAGGAACGTGTCGACGCCCTCGTCTGCATACCGTGCGAGAGTACCGCCGAGTCCGAGCGACTCATCGTCGGGATGGGCAAGAACCGCGAGCAGGCGAAGGGGATCTGGCATGAGTACAAAGATGTGCGCGTCGCCAATGCCGGAAAAGACCCGGCGTCAAAGATGGGGAGAACATTTGTCGCCGGCCGGGCATGCACGCCGCTCTTCCTTTCGCGCCACACCCGTCAGCGCGTAAGTTCGTCCGATGGAAGAGAGCGAAGAAACGGCAGCGCCGCTGACGACGCGGGCCGGACATGTCGCGCTGATCGGTCGCCCGAACGTCGGCAAATCGACGCTCCTGAATGCGTTCATGGGCGAGAAGCTCAGCATCGTGACGCCGAAGGCGCAGACGACGCGCGAGAGCGTGACGGGGATCCTGACCACCGACACGGCCCAGGCGATCTTCGTGGACACCCCGGGTCTGCTGGAGCCGAAGTACGCGCTCCAGCGGGCGATGCACGAGACGGCTCTCGAGGTCATTGCGGACGCGGATCTGGTGTTGCTTCTGCTGGATGCGACCCGGCCCGGAGAGCTGCCGCCCGACGGGACGGTCCTGAATGCAATACGCAGGAGGCGGGACGCCATCCTGGTGATAATCAACAAGATAGATGAGGGGTCTTCAGACGCCGTCGAGGCCCTGAAAACGTGGACCCGGGATACGTTCGGCCTCGAAGCGGTTCCCATCTCGGCGTCTCGCGGGGACGGCGTGGCGGAGCTTCGCAGCGCGATCGAGGCAGGCCTGCCGGAGAACCCGTTCTTCTATCCGGAGGACGAACTGGCGGTGCAGCCGGTTCGCTTCTTCGTGACGGAGTTGATCCGGGAAACCATCTTCGAGATGTACGAGCAGGAGGTTCCATACGCGACGATCGTGCGCGTGGAGGAGTACCGGGAGTCCGACGATCCCGTCTTCATCCGGGCGACGGTGTACGTGGAGCGGGAGAGTCAGAAACCGATCGTAATCGGCAAGGGCGGCGCAGGCATCCGTGATCTGGGCAGCCGCTCGCGCGCAAAGATCGAAGCGTTCATTGGCCAGCGCGTCTACCTCGACCTGTTCGTGAAAACGCTCCCCAACTGGCGCGCGAAGCTCGGCACGCTACGTTATCTGGGATATCGGCTGCCGCCTGCGCTGGCGCACGAGGAACCGGGAGAGGATCAGCCCGGGACAACGGACGGCCCATCGAGTTCGGCTGCGACGGTCGGGGGCGGAGATGCGGCGGCTCCGAAACGCCCCGGCGGGACCGCACGAGCCGGTTCGGGCCCCCGCAATCCTAAGAAGCGATCCCGCAGGAAACCGAAGAGGTCAGGAGACTGAATGCTGGACGCACGACTGCTTGAAATACTGGTCTGCCCGAAGTGCAAGGGCGAGCTCGAGTACAGGAAGGACGACAGCGAACTCGTGTGCCACGCCTGCG
>JAGTUV010000172.1 GCA_018224305.1 Gemmatimonadota bacterium | reverse complement strand
CGTCGTACGCTCCGCCGTACGCCTTGCGTGTGATCACCGTCAGCCGCGGCACCGTGGCCTCACAGAACGCGTACAACAACTTCGCCCCGTGCCGGATGATGCCGCCATGCTCCTGTGCCACGCCCGGGAGGAAGCCGGGCACGTCCTCGAACACGACGAGCGGGATGTTGAATGAGTCACAGAACCGGACGAAACGCGCGCCCTTGACGGAACTGTTGATGTCGAGCACGCCCGCAAGCACGGCCGGCTGATTGGCCACGATACCTACCGGGTAACCACCCAGGTGCGCGAATCCCGTCACGATATTCGCCGCGTAATCGCGATGAACTTCGAAGAACGAGCCGTGGTCGATCACGCGCCGGAGGACATCATGGATGTCGTAGGGCTTCGATGGCTCGTCGGGAACGACGTGCAGCAGATCATCGTCCGCGCGATCGTGCGGATCATCGTCATCGGTCACGCGCGGCGGGTCTTCGCGATTATTCTGCGGCAGGTAGCGCAGCAGCGAACGGATCGAGGCCAGGCATTCCATCTCGCTGTCGCACGCGAAGTGCGCTACGCCGGACGTCGAGGCGTGAACATCCGCGCCGCCGAGACCCTCCATGTCGATCGTCTCGTGCGTTACGGTCTTTACCACGTTCGGCCCCGTGACGAACATGTAGCTGATGCCGCGCACCATGTACACGAAGTCCGTGATCGCGGGAGAGTACACGGCGCCGCCCGCGCACGGCCCGAGGATCGCGCTGATCTGCGGCACGACTCCACTCGCGAGCGTGTTGCGCAGGAAGATATCGGCATAGCCGCCCAGGCTGTCGACGCCCTCCTGGATGCGGGCACCGCCGGAATCGTTCAGGCCGATCACGGGCGCACCGTTCTTCAATGCGAGGTCCATGATCTTCACGATCTTCTGGGCGTGCGTCTCGGAAAGCGAGCCGCCGAACACGGTGAAGTCCTGGCTGAACACGTAGACCGGGCGTCCGTTCACCGTACCGTAGCCTGTCACGACACCATCGCCGAGGTACTTCTGGCCCTCGAGGCCGACCGTGCGGTGAGTCACGAATCGATCCAGTTCCACAAAGCTGTCGGGATCGAGCAGAAGGTCGAGGCGCTCACGAGCGGAGAGCTTGCCACGCTCATGCTGCGCCTTCACGCGTTCCGCACCGCCGCCCTGCTCCGCCTCGCGCCGCAGTTCCTCCAGCCGCTTCAGCTTGTCCGCGATCGGCATAGGGTCAGTTCACGGGGACGAGGCGGCTGCCATCGATCCGCACCAGGAACGGGCGGCGCGTCACGGTACCCGCCTGCAGTGACAGTACGCCCGTGGCACCGCGGAAATCCGTGACGCTGCTGTTGCCCGATGTGAGCGCGCGCAGCGCGAGAAGCGCCGCGTCATACCCCAGGGCCGGCACCGGATTGGTCAGGGACCGCCGGTGCATCGCCTCGTAACGGCCGACGAATTCCTGCCACGCGATGTCCGCGCTCTCCTGCCACAGCGGTATCGCGACGACAGCGCCCTGGAGAACGCGCTGTGGCGCACGACGCGCGGCATCTCCGACCCAGCTCTCATTACCCAGCATCTGGACGCCGTCGAGGCCGGCGTGCTCGAGCTGCGGCATTATGCTCTGGATCTCACGATCCGATGCCGGGAAGAACAGTACCTCTATGCCTGCTTCGCGCAGCTGTGAGAGCTGGTCCGTGACGTTCGTCGCGCCGGCCGGGAACGCGGCATCGGTCACACGGCCATGACCGCCGCGCGTGAATGCATCAATGAATGCCCGCGCCTGCCTCGACGCTTCCGGTCCGCGGCTGTAGAGGACTCCCGCACGTGACCATCGGCGCGCATGGGTACCGAGCGCTTCCGCGCCGCGTGTGTCGACGACATTGAGCGCATACGCATTGCGCACGCCGAACGGATCGGACACCGCGGTGGGACTGATGATCACCACGTCGTCGCTCGAGCGGGCACGCGCCGCTGCCAGCAGCGCTTCGTCCACCAGCGGGCCCACGATCACCCGCACGCCCGCCTGTTCGAGCTCGCGCACCGCGCGCTCGGCGCCCGCGGACGTACCGCCGTCATCACGCACCACCAGTTCCACATCACGCTGGGGTGTGCTGGCGGCCTGCTCGGCCACGCGAACGCCGTCCAGGATCAGCGTCGCGTACTGCTCCAGCACCGACGAGCCCGTACTGCTCACGATCAGTCCGATGCGTAGCGGCGGAGCCTGCCGTCCCGGCACCACCGGTTGCTCCGGCCTGGGCGCCTCGCCCGGCCGCGGCTCGGGACCCGGCCCTTCCGGCGGCACCGTTGCGCACGCCGTACTGAATACCGCCAGGACTGCGGCCATCATGCGTATCTGCTTCAACATCCGTCCTCCTGCAGGGGTTCTGGCCCGCCAAGTATACGCCCGTGATCGGAGCAATAAAAGAAGGGACCGCGCTCGAGCACGGTCCCTTCCCTGTACACCGGTCCGACCCGACCGGATCAGACCTGCTCGGTCGAGTCGGGCTCCTCCTCCGAATCGACCGGCTGACGCGCATCATCCTCCGCCTCCGCCGCGGCCGCTTCGACCGGCTGACGCGGCGCCGAACCCTCGGCCTCCGACTCCGCGGCGGCCGCTTCGACCGTCGTACCCGCAGCCTCGTCACCGGACGGTTCCCCCGCCTCGGCTTCGTCCTCACCGTCCTCCGCAGATCCTTCGCTGGCGGCCGGCTTCGGGGGCTCGCCCGGCTGCCGTTCCAGCTCCTGCGTCGGAGTCAGCACGATCCGGCGGTTCGCGCCGTCGAACTCGATCACGCGCAGCTCCAGCTTGATGCCGTCGCGGATGTAGTTCTCGACCGGCTCGTTTGCCGGGACCTCGAGCTGGCTGAGCGGAATGAAGCCCTCCACATCGTCGCCGAGATCGACCACCACACCGTCCTCCAGCAGGCGGACGACCGTACCGGTCTTCTCCACGCCCGCACCATACTGCGCGGCGAGCGAATCCCACGGGTCGTCCTGTGTCTGCTTGAGGCCGAGCGAGATCCGCTTGTTCTCCGGATCCACACCCAGGACCACGACCTGCACGTCATCGCTCTTGCGCAGCACCTCGGACGGATGCTGTACGCGCTTCGTCCAGCTCATGTCGCTGATGTGGATCAGGCCGTCGATGCCCGGCTCGATCTCGACGAACGCGCCGAACGACGTCAGATTGCGGACCTTGCCTTCCACACGCGTGCCGACCGGATACTTCTCCGGCAGCGCCAGCCACGGGTCCTCCTCGATCTGCTTCATACCGAGCGAGATCTTCTCATCGTCGCGATCCACCTTGAGCACGACGGCCTCGATCTCGTCGCCGATGTTCACCAGCTTCGACGGGTGCTTCACGTTGCGCGTCCACGACATCTCGCTGATGTGGACGAGACCCTCGACACCCTTCTCCAGTTCGACGAACGCGCCGTAGTTCGTGATCGACACGACCTTGCCGCGCACGCGCACACCGACCGGGTACTTCCGCTCGATGTCCTTCCACGGATAGGGCAGCAGCTGCTTCAGGCCCAGCGAGATCCGCTCGCGGTTCCAGTCGATGTCGAGCACCTTCACGTCCAGTTCGTCGCCGATCTGCACGATCTCTGACGGATGGCCGACACGGCCCCAGCTCATGTCCGTGATGTGCAGCAGTCCGTCCAGACCGCCCAGGTCGATAAACGCGCCGAAGTCCGTCACGTTCTTCACCACGCCCTTGCGGACCTGGCCGACCAGCAGCTCCTTCACCAGCTGTTCGCGCTTGCCCTCGCGCTCCTCCTCGAGGATCACCCGGCGGCTCACCACGATGTTGCGGCGGCGCTTGTTCAGCTTGATGATCTTGAAGTCGAACGTCTGACCGATCAGGTCCTCGATGTTCGGCACGCGGCGCAGCGCGATCTGCGAGCCCGGCAGGAACGCGTCCACGCCCATCAGGTCGACCGTGACGCCGCCCTTGATCTTGCGCGTCAGCATGCCCGGGACCTTCTCGTTCTCTTCGTACGCAGTCTTGATCTTCTCCCAGACGCGCAGGAAGTCGGCCTTCTTCTTCGACAGCACCACCACGCCGTCCTGGTCCTCCAGATTCTCCAGGAAGACCTCGACTTCATCGCCCGGCTGCAGCAGCTCCGGGTTCTTGAACTCGTCCTTCGTGATTGCGCCTTCGCTCTTGAAGCCGACGTCGAGGATGACGGCGTTGTCCGTGACGCGAATGACCCGCGCCTTCACGATCTCGCCTTCCTCGATATTCGACAGCGTCTCCTCGTACATCTCGAGCATCGCCTCATACTCCTCGAGCGAATACTCGTCCTCCTCGAAGAACGCCGACTGCGATGATAGCGACTCCGCCTTCGGCTTCACGCGAGTGCGCCGCGGCTTTGTGGCCACCCCGCCGTCCTCGTCAACGGCGATGAGTGTGCTGTCCTGGATTTCCTGATTGTCCGCCATGATGGGAGTGCCTCCGACTGCATATGCGTGCCGGCCGCAGGGCGCGACGGACACGGTTGAGGGTTATTCGCTGCGTCCGCCTCCGTATTTCGGAGCCGGGACAGATCTTCAGGTTACGGGCAAATGGCTGTGGGGTCAAGGGCTGGCGCCGTCGAAAACGGCCGGGCAGGGCGTCTCAGGGGGCGCTGCGCGGGTCCCTCTCCCGTGCGAGTTCGACAATGCGCGCCACCTGCTGATCGAACGTCAGGTGCGTGGTGTCCAGCAGCACGGCATCGTCCGCCTGCCTGAGCGGGGCCACGTCGCGGGAGGAGTCGGCACGATCGCGCTCCTCGATGCGGCCCACCTCCTCGGCGAGACTGACCTCATCGGCGGCGAGGCCCATCTGTTCGAGGCGCCTGCGCGCGCGGACGTCGGCCTCGGCGACGAGGTAGACTTTGAGGTCGGCTTCGGGAAATACGACGGTGCCGATATCGCGACCGTCAGCGACCAGGTCGGCCCGCGTGGCGGCTTCGCGCAGGGTGCCGAGCAGCCACGTCCGAACGGCGGGCAGGCGGGCCATGGCGCTGACCAGCGCGTTGACCTCCGCCCGCCGTATCGGGCCCGAGATGTCGTTGCCGGCGAGGAGCATGCGGAAGCCGGAATCGGCGGGCTCCGCACTGACGGCGAACGACTCGAGCCGGTCCGTGTCGAGGTTGGGCCATTCCGCGACCGGAATGCCGCGCTGCATGGCAGCATACGTGATGGCGCGATAGAAGGCACCGGAATCGAGATGACGCAAGCCCATGCGCTCTGCCACGGCCCGCGCGGTGCTGCTCTTGCCCGACCCTGCCGGTCCGTCAATCGCGATGATCACTGGTCTCCCCGCGCGTCCGTATCCGCCAGCGCGTCCCAGAAGCCGGGAAAGCTGACACCCACGGCGTCCGGGTCGTCCACCCGGACAGCGCCACCGGTCGCGGCGGACAGCACGCCGAAGGCCATGGCAATGCGATGGTCATCGTGTACGCGCACAACCCCCGACAGTGTCGACCCTGTCGCGTCCGCGGCGCGGGCACCTCCGTGAATCACCATTCCCTCCGGCCGTTCCTCCGCCAGGGCACCGATGGCGGTCAGATTGTCCACCACCGCACGAATCCGGTCCGACTCCTTCACGCGCAATTCGCCCGCACCCTCGATGACCGTGGTGCCATCGGCGTGTGCGGCGAGCACGGCAATCACGGGCACCTCATCGACGAGCGAAGGGATCTCCTCCGCCGCTATGCGCGTTGCAGTGAGCTCGCTTCGCTCTACGACGAGGTCCCCCAGCGGCTCACCGCAGGATTCGCGCGCATTCTCGATATTCAGACGGCCGCCCATGCGCTGCATGACAGTGACGAAGCCGATACGCGTCGGGTTCAGACCGACATCGACGATCCGGACCCGACCCCGCCCGGCGAGCAGCGTGTGGGCCACAATGAAGGCGGCGGAAGAGAGATCGCCCGGCACATCCATCTCGAACGCCTCGAGGTGGGCGACGGGCGAGAGCGTCACATCCGGCCGCCCGGACCTGTCGTGACCGACGCGCAGCGGAACACCGATACGGGAGAGCATGCGCTCCGTATGGTCGCGGCTGAGCAGCGGTTCCACGACCGTGACATCCGCGCTGCCCGTGAGGCCCGCCAGCAGGATTGCGCTCTTCACCTGTGCCGATGACTGCGGACTGTCATAGCGGAGAGGACGGAGGGCTCCGCCGTGCATGCGAACCGGAAGACGGTCCTCCCGCTCGAGTTCGTGGAACGTCGCGCCCATCAGTTCGAGCGGTACGGTGACCCTCCGCATGGGACGGGAGCGCAGCGACGCATCGCCCGTGAGTGTGGTATCGAAAGCGGACCCGGCGAGTACACCCATGAGGAGGCGCACGGTCGTACCGCTGTTCCCGCAGTCGATGACGTCAGGGCTGGGCCGCAGACCGTGGAGTCCTGCGCCGCTGATGCGGACCTCCTGCCCGAGTTCGGGGATGTCGACACCGAGAGCACGCAGCGCTGCTGCGGTGGATCGGGTGTCCGCGCCGACCAGCGGTCTGCGGATCAGGCTTTGCCCCGTCGCAAGTGCGCCCAGAATCAGCGCCCGATGCGTAATGGACTTGTCGCCGGGCACGCGCAGCCGGCGTTCATCGGATTCAGGATGCATCACGGAACGGCACCTCGAGCGTGAGACCGTCATAAGCGACAACGGTGGAACGGAAGACGGCACGGGCCTCCCGCTCCAGTGAGCGCGCGTCGTCCGCATAGCGAGCGGAAATGTGCGTGAGCGCAAGCTGCTGAACACCGGCATGCTTCGCCAGTTCCGCCGCCTCGTGCGCCGTTGAGTGTTGCGTGTCCTTCGCGCGCGCGGCCTCATCGTGAGCAAAGGTCGCATCGTGAATCAGCAGATCCGCGCCCCGGGCGATCCCGCTGGTCTCGCGACACGGCCGGGTATCGCCCGTGTACACCACACGACGACCGGCCCGCGGCGGGCCGACCAGGTCGGACGCTGATATCGTGCGACCGTCCACCTCGACACTCTCGCCGCGGTGGAGCCGGCCGAACAGCGGCCCTTCGGGAACACCGAACAGGCGTGCCCGCTCCGGGTCGAAGCGTCCCAGCCGTTCGGCCTCGATGAGAGCATAGCCGAGCGAGCGGTGCCCGTGCTGCGTGCGGTAGGCGACGATGTCGTAGCCATCGCGCTCGAGCCGCTGACCCGGCTGGAGTTCGGTGATCTCCACGGGGAATGTCACGCGCTCCAGCCCCAGGTGCACGGCGTCATGGAGGATACGCGTCCCACCCTCCGGCGCCCAGAGCCGGAAAGGCTCCTCCCTGCCCTGCAGACCCATGGTCCGCAGCAGGCCGGTCACGCCGAGGAAATGATCTGCATGGAGATGGCTGAAGAAGATGTCATCGACGGCGAAGCCGGTGCCGTAGCGCATCATCTGCCGCTGTGTGCCCTCTCCGCAGTCGAAGAGCATCGACTCACCGGCGCGCTGAATCATGAGCGCGCTGACATTGCGCCCGACCGTCGGCCGTGCGGCAGCAGTGCCAAGGAATGTGACGCGGATCATGTGCGCGGCGCGTGCCGCGGCTTGCGCGGAATCAGCCAGAGCAGCGAGTAGCAGGCGTACATGAACGTCGGCCAGGGCGTCAGCGTCGGTGCGACGAGCAGCGCGATCCACATCGATGCCGTGCCGACAGCGAGCAGACGGCGGCGGCGCGCCAGCGCGGCCTCCGTACGTGCGTCGTCCACGCCCGTCAGGTCACCACGCTGTGCGCGCGTGCCCGCCACGTCGTGGGCTATGAATGCATCGACGCCGCCGCGCAGCGCCGCGAACAGGGCGCGCAGCATCCGCAGCAGTACCGCCAGGGCACCGGCAACCGCTAACAGAATGATGGCCGTGTGCATGACCTCACCTGATCCGTGCGCGCCCGGCTCACGCCGCCGCGCTCTGTCGAATGGATGTCATGCCCGGGGTGGGGGTCGAACCCACATGCCGTTGCCGGCCGTCGATTTTAAGTCGACTGCGTATGCCATTCCGCCACCCGGGCTCCGCCGCTCAATGTAGCGGCCGGGCCCGCCGGCCTCAACAACGCTCAGTCGGCAGTCGAGGGAGCGCCACCGTACTGTCGGGGCCGTGCTCGCTCATGAGGATTGCGCCCGCTGCCGACTCAGGCCGCTTGCCGGCCTGAGTGCGCGATGACGAGTGTGGCGTCCGTGGTCAGCAGCAGGCGCTGCTGACGCATCGTGAAATACCGGTCGTGCGCGATTCGCGCGCGCCCGCCCAGCACAATGAGGTCATAGCCCAGGCGTGCTTCGACGGATGCGGCAACGACCGGGTCGCTGGAGGTCACCACCTTGAGCGTACATCCGTCGACCGACGCACTGAGCGCCTGCAATCCATCATCGTCGTCAACGCACGGCTCCGACACGTGCAGCACCGTCACTGCCGCAGCGCCGGTGCGCGCCAGGCGCCGGGCCACGGCCAGGGCTCCCCCATCGAGCGGACCGTAGAGGTACGGGACCAGCACGCGCCGCCACGGCCGTTCATGCCGGTTCACACATACAACCACATCGACCGACGCCGCTGCCGTCGTGCGCTCCACGATATCCGTGAACTCGCTCCTGCCGCGCGCGTGGTCCGGGTATCCCAGCACCAGTGCATCCGCGCCCGTCTCGTGCAGCGCGCGCAGCACATCGCTCACGCCCGCCTGTTCATCAGCGGCACCGCCGGACAGCAGAGCACCCGCGCCTTCCACCACCGATGATGACTCCGCGTGCAGCGCGAACAGATCCATCCGTGCGCCTTTCGGAGTGCTGCAGTGCGCAAGCGCCAGCAATCGTTCCGGCGGCGCACCGCCTGAGAGTGCGAGAACCCTGTGCGTCGCCGGAGGGGCCTGACTCGACTGCGTGATCATCTCATGCATATCCACCTCTCCGCACCGCGGCAGTTGCATAGCTCACCCGTACATCCCAGTCGTGCTCGTCCCCGATCAATGGCGCCGCCGCACCCCGTGCCGACTCGACGCGCGGCAACACCATGCAGGACATGACATGGCCCATGCGCCGCGCATCTTCGATTCGGTTCACGATGCGGCGCGTGGCCGTCCGCGATCCGGTGAAGCGCAGCACGCGACGGCGCAGCGATTCCCCGCTTCTGACCATGTCTCCGCTGATGATTAGCATGCGATTCACTACATACCTCCTTCTCCCGGCCGGAGGCGACACGTCTGGCGGCGTATGGCAGGCGATGGCGTCCGCCTGACGGCGACGGATCACCGAGAGAGTGGAGCGAGAAACTCCACGCTTCCTTTTTTCGCCTGCGAGGTTAGCTGACGGGTTAGGAGAAGGAAGTCTCCCTCCGGCCTTCGCCGGACACACCCCGTGTGAATCGGTTCCCCCGCCGCGCGACGAGCGCGTTCGGCACTGACGTCTGTAGAAGGCGTTGCACCTTCTCCAGTAATCTAGCACGGACCGGTCGCAGCGACAACCTTGAACGGACCGTTCGCAGGGCCTGATGTTTCCGCGTTCGCCGCAGCAGGCACGAGCATTACAACGCGCATCACGCTGCCGGTGTTCTCGAACAACCGCTCAGCCGTTTGCGGCCCGTCGCAGCCTGTCGATGTTCTCCGCAACCGTCCCGGCGGTGTTGAAGACGGCCGCGCCCGCCACGAGCACGGTGGCGCCCGCCGCACACACCTCGCCCGCTGTCTTCTCGCTGATGCCGCCGTCGACTTCGAGCTCGATCGGCCACAGGCCGCGGCGGTCGAGTTCGCTGCGTATCGCTGCAATCTTCGCCGTGCTGGTCGGTATGAACTTCTGCCCGCCGAACCCTGGGTTGACGCTCATAACGAGCACGAGGTCGACATAGGGCAGGATCTCGGAGATCGCTCCCGCCGGCGTAGCGGGATTGATCGACACACCGGGCTTCGCGCCGAGCTGCCGGATCCGCTCTACCGTCCTGTGCAAATGGACGCTCGCCTCCTGATGCACGGTCAGCCAGTCCGCGCCTGCATCGATGAATGCGTCGATGAAATGGTCCGGCTGCTCGATCATCAGGTGCACATCGAGCGGCAGCCGCGTCACGCGACGCAGCGCGGCAACGACAGGAACGCCGATCGTGATATTCGGCACGAAATGGCCATCCATCACGTCGACGTGGATCCACTCTGCGCCCGCGGCCTCCGCTTCCGCTACGCCGTCCGCGAGCCGCGCGAAATCGGCAGAGAGGATCGACGGCGAGATCTTCACCGGGCTCATTGCCCGGCTCCGCTGCACTGACGCCTCGTCACGCTACCGTGATGCGGTCATCCAGATACACGTCCTGAATGGCATTGAGCAGCGCGATGCCATCCGCCGTCGGCCGCTGGAACGCCTTGCGCCCCGAGATCAGGCCCATGCCGCCGCCGCGCTTGTTGATCACGGCCGTCCGCACGGCCTCCTCCATGTCGTTCGCGCCGGAGGCGCCGCCCGAGTTGATGAGCCCCGCACGACCCATATAGCAGTTGGCCACCTGATAACGCACCAGATCGATGGGGTGATCGCTCGTCAGGTCGGAGTAAACCTTCTTGTGCGTCTTCCCGAAATCCTTGATCGCATTGTAGCCGCCGTTGTTGGTGGGCAGCTTCTGCTTGATGATGTCCGCCTGGATCGTCACGCCGAGATGATTTGCCTGGCCGGTGAGATCGGCTGACTCGTGATAGTCCGTACCGCCCTGCTTGAAGTCGGGATTGCGGAGATAGCACCACAGGACAGTGGCCAGGCCGAGCTCATGCGCCATGTGAAACGCTTCACTCGTCTCCTGAATCTGACGCCGCGATTCAGCGGAGCCGAAATAGATCGTGGCGCCGACCGCCACCGCACCCATATCGAACGCCTGCTCTACCTGGCCGAAATACACCTGGTCATGCTGGTTCGGGTACGACAGCAATTCGTTGTGGTTCAGCTTGACCAGGAACGGAATGCGATGCGCGTACCGGCGCGCGACAGCGCCCAGCACACCGAGCGTCGACGCGACCGCGTTGCAGCCGCCCTCCAGCGCCAGCTGAACGATCTTCTCCGGATCGAAGTACGCCGGGTTCGGCGCAAAGCTCGCACCGGCGGAATGCTCGATGCCCTGATCCACGGGCAGGATCGACAGGTAGCCCGTGCCACCGAGCCGGCCGTGATCGAACATCTGCTGGATACTCCGCAGCACCGGCACAGGCCGGTCCGATGCCTGCCACACCCGGTCGATGAAATCGGGGCCTGGCAGGTGCAGCAGTTCCTTCGATATTTTACACGTGTGCTCCAGCAACGTCTTCGCATCGTTGCCGAGCAGCGCTTCCACGTTCTGACTCATGTATCCTCGCCTGTTGTTTCGCTGCGATCAGATTGCATCACAACCACCTCGGCACCGGCAACGACCACCGAAGTCGCCATGCCGATGAACATGCCGGTCTCAACCACGCCGGCGCGTGCACGCAGTCGCTGTGCGGTGGCCGCCGCATCCTCTATACCGCCGTCGAAATGGCAGTCGACGATATGATGTCCGCCATCCGTCATCAGCGGTTCGGCGCCGGCCATGCGCAATTCCGGGCGTGCGCCGGCGTCGATGAAATGCGGCAGCAGCGAGCGCCAGCCGAACGGCACGACCTCCACCGGCACAGGCGCCTTCTCACCCAGCCTCCGCACCAGCTTCGACTCGTCGACCACGACGACGAACCGGTCGGCCGCACTCTCGACGATCTTTTCCCAGAGCAGCGCGCCGCCGAGTCCCTTGATCAGATCGAGACGCGGGTCCACTTCGTCCGCACCATCGATGGCCAGGTCCAGGCGCTGCACGTCGTCGAGGTCGAGGAGCGGGATGCCGACCGTGCGTGCATACTCCGCCGTGGCGCGTGATGTCGGTACACCGGCGATGTCGCGCAGCGTGCCGTCACGCAGCTTCTCACCCAGGACGTCCAGGACGTGCTTCGCGGTCGAGCCCGTGCCGAGCCCCAGACGCATGCCGGACTCAACGTACATCACGGCCCGCTCCGCAGCCACGCGCTTCTGGCGTTCGCGCTCACTCACTGCTTTCCGCGCGCCGCTCATCGCGCGGCGCCCCCCATCATCGGGCGGCGCCCGCTGTGCGACGGGACAGGACGCGGCGTGCAGCGGCGTCGACTTCCTTCCAGGTCAGGCCGTACTTCTCCATCAGCCCAGCAGGGTCACCGCTCTCCGCATACGTGTCATCGAGGCCGACGAACTCCATCGGCACGGGATGCGACGTTGCAACCGCCTGGGCTACGCGCGCTCCCAGGCCGCCGTGCAGCAGGTGCTCCTCGGCCACGACGATCGCGCCGGTATCCTCTGCCGCGGAGCGCACGGCGTCCTCGTCGAGCGGTTTCACGCACGCCATGTCCACAACGCGCGCTTCAATGCCATCCTCCGCCAGCCGTTCTGCTGCGATGAGCGCGGCCGCGACGAGCAGACCGTTGGCGATGATCGTCAGGTCACTGCCGTCGCGCAGCGTCGCGGCTTTGCCGAAGGCAAACTCCGGCGTCGTGTCATAAACGAGCGGTGCCTTGGGACGGCCCGACCGGATGTAGACCGGACCGTGATGCTCGAATGCAGCCTTCACGACCGCCCGCATCTGGTGCTCATCGCTCGGTACACACACGACGAAGTCCGGCAGTGCACACGCCAGCGCGACGTCCTCTACAGACTGCTGACTCGCGCCATCCTCACCAATCGAAATGCCGCCATGGCTGCCGATCACCTTCACGTTCAGCTTCGGATACGACACCGCCATGCGCAGCTGATCGAATCCCTTGAGGATCACGAACGCCGCGAAGCTCGAGATGAACGGCACCTTGCCGGAGCTGGCCATGCCACCCGCCATGCCGACGAGATTTGCCTCCTGGATGCCGACATTGAAGAAGCGATCGGGAAACGCTTCGCCGAACGTCGCGCTCTTCGTGCTCTTCGCGAGATCCGCATCGAGGACTACGATCTCCTCATGGTCGCGCCCGAGATCACGCAGGGCCTCGCCGTATGCGTCGCGCGTTGCCTTGCCGAACGTGCGGCCGGGATAGAGGTGGTTCACCGGCCACCTCCCTTCCCGTTCGATTCCGCCGAAGCATCGATCGACGCTTCCGCCCGATCGAGTACGTCCGCGCTGCCGAGCGCTCGCGCGTTCTCCTCCTCGGGATCCCCGCGTTCGAGCTCGCTCAGCGCGCGCGGGAGTTCCTCGTTCGATGGCGCCACGCCGTGGTATGCATTATCGCCTTCCATGAAGCTGACGCCCTTGCCCTTCACGGTGTGCGCAATGATGCATACGGGCTCACCCGCCTGCGTCGACCATTCGAGCGCGTCGACAACCTGCTGCATGTCATGGCCGTCAATCTCGCGCGTCTTCCATCCCATCGACTCCCATTTCGCGGCGAGCGGTTCGAGGCCGATGATGTCCTCGATGGCGCCATCGAGCTGGAACTTGTTGTAGTCCACGATCGCGATCAGGTTGGCCGGCCGGTGATGCCCCGCGGCCATCGCGGCCTCCCACACCTGCCCCTCCTGGCACTCGCCGTCACCGAGCAGGACGAACACGCGGCTGTCCATGTCGTCGAGACGCGCGGCGAGCGCCATGCCGAGGCCGATCGACAGTCCCTGGCCAAGCGAGCCGGTCGACGCCTCGATGCCCGGCGCCGTGCCGAGCACGGGATGCCCCTGCAGGCGGCTGTCGATCTTGCGCAGCGTGCGCAGCTCGTCGACCGGAAAGTAACCGGCCATCGCCAGGGCGGCGTACTGCACCGGCACTCCGTGGCCCTTCGACAACACGAAGCGATCACGCTCCGGCCACTCGGGGTTCTCCGGATCGTGACGCAGGATGCCGCCGAAATACAGCGCGGTGACGACTTCGACCGCGGACAGCGAACCTCCCGGGTGACCACTCGCTGCTTCATGCAGCATTTCGACGATATGACGACGGATGATTCTCGCCCGGTCGCGTAGCGCGGCGACATCAGGGGCGGCGGCGGGGACGGCTGATCGGGCCATTCTTCTCGATGCCAGGGGAGCAGTTCAGCAACAGCGGCGGGAATGTAGTGTCGTCCGGTGCCGCACGCAAAAACCGGCCGGCCGCTGACTGCGGCCGGCCGGTTGTCGCTGTGCGACGCTGTCGTCTCGGAAGAAGTTCGACTTCAGGTGCGGTCCAGGCGCGCCTCGGCGGCGGGCCGGCGCATGGCTGATTCCTGACGGGCGCCCGCCGTGGCCGCTTCCGGAGAGTCCTTGACTTCCGGCAGTTCGTCGTCGGCGATACGGGCCAGCACGAGGTAGTATGCCACTTCTGCGACACTCTCTCTCACCTCGAGCGCGTCGAGATAAAGCTCCACCGCGTCGGCCTGCGGCACCTCGTCATCGAGCAGCTCCACGAAGTTCACCGCGTTGTCGACGTGCGTGTTGAGGATCGCGACTTCCGTGCGTGCCGCCGAAAGCTCCACCCACCGGCGAAGATCGTCCTTCACCCGGCCCTTGAGCCGCTGCCGCATGTTGCGCAGGAACGAACGCGAGGACTCGTCCTCCCGCGGCTCCGGCGCGTCCAGCACGGGCTCGGTATACTCCGGTGTGGAATGCGCCTTCTCGCCCAGAATCGCGAGTGCCCGCGTCGTGATGACACGCGCCTCGTCATCCGACAGACGGAGCAGACGCGTGTAGATACCGAGTGCGTTTTCGAACGGCACCTGCTCGCCCACCAGCTTGATCAGACGCAACGCGTGATCAACGTGTGTGCTCAGCAGCCGTTCCTGCGCCACTGCGATCGCCAGCTCGACGCGGCGACGCATGGCCTCCGACATGTCCTTGGATGAGAACGGATTTTTCACCTTGTCGCTCCGACAGCGCCGGGGGTTATGAGATTCCGGGTTCCATCGAGCGCAAGTGCAACTTCCGTTCCGATCAGCTCAGGGCGTCCCGGGCCGCAGTGATCTGCCCCACAACCGCCGGCCGGGCCGTGCCCCCCTGCACCGACCGCGCGTCGACGGACGCCTCCGGCGAGACCGTCGGGATGTGCGGATCCATGAACTGCGGATGAGCCGCGGCCCACACCGATTCCGGCAGCTGCGATACCTGCACGCCCTGCTGGTCCGCCGAGCGCAGCAGGCGCCCCACCGCAGCGTGCGCTTCACGGAACGGCAGGCCGCGCCGGACCAGCTCATCGGCCAGGTCCGTGGCGAGCAGGGTCTCATCCGAGAGGACGTCGGCGAGGCGGTCGCTGTTGAAGCGCAGCCCGGCGATCGTCTCGCGGGTCGTCGGCAGCAGCATCTCCATCGCGTCCACGGCACCGAACAGGAGCCGCTTGTCCTCCTGAAAGTCCTTGTTGTATCCCGACGGCGTACCCTTCAGCATGGCGAGGGCCGACGTCAGCTCGCCGATGGAGCGTGCCGCCATTCCGCGGGCCAGCTCGAGGCCGTCGGGATTGCGCTTCTGCGGCATCAGGCTGGATCCCGTAGTGAACGCTTCCGGCAGTTCGATGAAGCGGAACTCATCGCTGGAGAAGATGATGAGGTCCTCCGCCAGCCGGGAGAGATGCGTAGCGACCATGGATGTGACGAAGAGCACTTCGCACACCCAGTCGCGGTCGCCCACGGCATCAATCGAGTTCTGCGACACGTGGCGGAATCCGAGCAGTTCCTTGAGCAGCGTGCGATCCACGGCGAAGCCGGAACCGCTGATGGCGCCGGAACCGAGCGGCAGGACGCTGACGCGATCCACTGCGGCCGTTAGCCTGTCCCGATCACGCTGGAGCGCCCAGAAATGAGAGAGCAGCCAGTGCGCCACGCGCACCGGTTGAGCGCGCCGCATATGCGTGTACGCCGGCATCAGGACTTCGATGTTCGCCGCGGCCAGTTCGACCAGGGCGCTCTGCACTGCACGCAGTTCACGCTCGATGCGCACGCAGGCGCGCAGCGTCCACAGCCGGGCATCCGTCGCCACCTGGTCGTTGCGCGAGCGGCCCGTGTGCAGCTTACCCGCTACCTGCCCGGCCTCCTCGTAGAGCATGCGCTCGACGAGGGTGTGAATGTCCTCGTCGGGCGCATCGTCGGGAAATGCCTCGGCGAAACGGTGCGCGATGCGACGCAGGCCGGCATCGAGCGCACCGGCCTCGTCGAGGGACAGCACGCCAGCGCGCAGCAGGGCCTGCACCCAGGCGAGGCTGCCCTCGATGTCTTCGCGCCACAGGCGTTTGTCGATATCGAGAGAGCGGTTCAACTCCTCGAGCGACAGCGCAGGCGCGCCCTCGAACCTGCCGCCCCAGAGGCGGTGCTCGGTTGGCGGCGTGATCGGCGGTGTACCGGTTTCGATGATCGATTGTGCCATTACACCGACACCGGATGCACATGCTGCACCGCCCGCCGCTCGGCGGCCTGCGGCGGCTTCACGGGTGTGTTCTGCTGAGCCGCGCTGAACGCCTCGGCCTGAATGGCTTCGGCGCGCGTCGGCAGGGAGAGCAGGCGGATGAATCCGGCCGCATCCGCATGATCATAATCGCCCTCGTCGCCGAATGACGCGAGCGCTGCGTCATAGAGTGGATAGGGTGTCTGCCGCGATGCGATGATCGCGCTGCCCTTGTACAGTTTCAGTCGGACACTCCCGGTGACGCGCTGCTGGGTGCGATCAACGAGCGCATCGAGCGCCTCGCGCTCCGTCGACCACCAGCGACCCTCATACACGAGGTCGGCGTAGCGATGCGCAACCTGATCCTTCAGCGCGAGCGCACGACGGTCGAGCACGATCTGCTCCAGTTCACGATGCGCCGTGTAGAGGAGCGTACCGCCCGGCGTCTCGTACACGCCGCGCGACTTCATGCCGACCATGCGATCCTCAATGATGTCGGCGCGGCCGACACCGTGACGACCGCCGATCTCGTTGAGCACCTCGACGAGCTTCACCGGGGCGAGCGCCTCACCGTCGACCGTGACGGGGTATCCGCCCTCGAAGCCGATCTCGACGTACTGCGCCCGGTCCGGTGCGTCTTCCGGTGCACTCGTGATCATGAAAATATCGGGCGACGGCTCGTTCGCCGGATCTTCCAGCGGGCCGCCCTCGTGCGACATGTGCCACAGGTTGCGATCGCGCGAGTAGATCTTGGCCTTCGTGACCGGTACGTCGATGCCGCGTTCGGCCGCATAGTTGATCGCGTCCTCGCGCGAATGAATATCCCACAGCCGCCACGGCGCGATGACCTGCATGTTCGGCGCGAACGCCGCATACGACAGCTCGAAACGCACCTGGTCGTTCCCCTTGCCCGTGCACCCGTGCGAAAGCGCCGCAGCGCCGATGCGCGTGGCGAGCTGCGCCTGACTGCGCGCGATGATCGGCCGCGCCATGGATGTGCCGAGCAGGTACTTGCGCGCGTAGATGGCGCCGGCGCGCAGCGTCGGCCAGATGGCTTCGCGCACGAACGTGTCGCGCAGGTCCTCGACGACGAGCGTACTCGCGCCCTGTGCGTGCGCCCGCGCTTCCAGGCCCGTAAGCTCCTCGCCCTGACCCACGTCCGCCGCGACACACACGACCTCCGCGTTCTCGTAGTTCTCGCGCAGCCACGGCACGATGATCGACGTGTCCAGGCCGCCGGAGTATGCCAGTACGATCGTGAAGGACATTTTGCTTTCCTCTTCCTGCTGTTGACGTCGTCAGTTGGTCAGCGTGCACGCAACGGCGATCTCACCGCACGTCGCGCGGCGCGCACACGTGTGGCAGTCCGCCGCCGCCTTCTCCGGAAACTCGGAGACCGCGGTCGTCTCGAAACCAAGGCGGTGAAAAAACACATCCTGCAGCGTCAGCGCGAACAGGCGCCGGAGCCCGAGCAGCCCGGCATCGTGAAGGAGCGTCTCCACCAGGCGGCGACCCACACCCGTGCCCTGCCTGTCCGCCGCCACTGCGAGCGCACCGATCTCGGCCACTTCGGCGGAGTAGATGCGCAGCGCCACGCACCCGACGATGCGGCCGTCCTCAATCGCCACCACGTAATCGCGGATCGTACGATAGACCTGTTTCAGTGTGCGCGGCAGAAGCTGCCCATGCGCAACGAAACCCTCGAGCAGTTCATGGATCTCGCGCGCATCCGACGGCTCCGCGCGACGCAGGAACAGCGTCGTCTCATCGCTTACGATCGAGAGCGGCCGTGCCGCGCGCGCGTGCTCAATGCCGTCCCGCACCACACGATCGAATACCGGAAGCGCCATACTCACCGCAGCACCTCGTGCAGAATGTTCATGCCCTCATCCATGTCGTGCTCCGCAATCACCAGCGGCGGCAGCAGGCGTATCACGTTCTCTCCGGCCGCCGTCACCAGCAGGCCAGCGTGCAGCGCAGCAGCAACGACCGGCGCGGCGGCTCTGGTCAGCTCGATGCCCCACATCATCCCCCGGCCGCGGACCGCCCCGACGCTGGCCAGGCTGCCCATCGCGTCCAGCCGCCTCTTCATGTGCGCTCCGCTCTCCTGCACGCCGGTCAGGAACGCATCATCCGCGATCCGCCGAAAGACATGGAGAGCAACGGCCGCCACCAGCGGTCCGCCTCCGAATGTCGTGGCGTGATCGCCGGGTTTGATGGCCGCGGCGACTCGCTCCCCGAGGAGAACGGCTCCCATCGGCAGACCACCCGCCAGCGGCTTCGCCAGTGTGAGCACGTCCGGCTCCGTGCCCGACGCCTCGTACGCGAACAGATCTCCGGTGCGACCGAGGCCGCACTGGACCTCGTCGAAGATCAGCACCGCGTCCGCCGCATCCGCAATCTCGCGCAGCGCCCGCAGATACTCGGGCGCCAGTGGCTTCACGCCGCCCTCGCCCTGGACGGGCTCCACGATGATCGCAGCTGTGCGCTCCCTGCTGACGGCCGCTTTCGCTTCCGCTACATCGCCCGGCTCGATGAACCGGACGCCAGGCATCAGCGGCTCGAACGGCTCGCGCATCGACGGGCGGTCCGTGGCGGCCAGAGCGCCGAACAGACGACCGTGGAATGCATTCCGCAGGGCCACCACCTCATGCTTCGCCGCTCCGCCCACCGAACGTGCGTAGCGCCGCGCAAACTTGAATGCCGCCTCGTTCGCCTCCGCTCCGGAATTGCAGAAGAACACGCGTGCGGCGAATGAATGAGCGACCAGTTCGCGCGCGAGCTGCTCTCCTGGCTCTGTCCGGAACAGATTGGACGTGTGGATCAGCCCTGTCGCCAGCTGTGCGTTCAATGCGTCGCTCACGCCGGCGTCGCCGTAACCGAGCGCATT
>JAGTUV010000171.1 GCA_018224305.1 Gemmatimonadota bacterium | reverse complement strand
CCGCCGCGTCCACGAACACGTCGAGTTGCCGTTGAACTTCCTGAGCCCGCGATCCGGGAAACAGCGCGAGCACCGGCCGGTCCGGATCGACGCCCAGGTCGCGCAGGAACTCTTCGCGCGTCGCCTGCGGCGCCGGCTGATCGAGCAGAGGGTGTCCGACGAAGGTAGCGTGCGCACCGGCTTCACTGAACAGGTCGGTCTCAAACGGAAGGATCACGGCGAGGCGGTCGGTGTTGAGCGCGAGCTGCCTCATGCGGCTGCGATGCCACGCCCACACCTGTGGTGCGATGTAATAGAGCACCGGTATGCCCTGCTCCCGGGAGTGACGTGCCAGCCGGAGGTTGAAGCCCGGGTAGTCGATCGGCAGAACGAGATCGGGTCGGTGTTCGCCGATCGTTCGCTTGACGGTGCTCATCAGCTTGATGAAGTACGGCAGGTGTCTGAGGACCTCGACGAAGCCCATGACCGCGAGCTGGTCCACGTGCGCGAGGAGCCGTACTCCCGCCGCCGCCATGCGGTCACCGCCCAGACCGTACAACTCGGCATCGGGCCACCGCCGGCGAAGTGCTTCGGCCACGCGCGCGCCATGCAGATCGCCGGACGGTTCGCCGGCGGACAGGAAGATGCGCGGGGCGGACAATCTCAGGTGTACTGCGACAGATACCAGATCAACGCAGCCACGATGCCGAATCCGAGCAGCAGCTTCCACATCTGCGGCGGACGATTCGGTCCGCGTTGTTCGTCCCGGCGCTCACGCCGTATGCTCAGCAGTGACATGCCTCTGTGTCCGTTCCACGATGTCGAGTGCTACCGCAAGGGCGCGCCGCCCGTCATGCCCGCTCACGGGTATGGCGGCCTCGCCGCGCAACGCGGCTATGAATCGCTCCAGTTCGCGCGCGAGCGGCTCCGCGCCGTCGCCCTCGAACGTAATGCGTTCGACCAGGTCCTGGATGCCGACCGGCGCGCGCTCCGCAGCACCCGGAGCAGCCGGGCCCATCAGCAGCGCCATCTGCGCCGCCACGCCCGGCTTGAGGCGCAGGTACTCACCTTTGCCCGCCGCGAGGTCGAGACTGATATAGCCCGACCTCTGGAAGAAACGGATCTTGCGCATCCGTTCCAGTGACACGCGGCTGGCAGTCAGGTTCGCAACGCCTCCACCCTCGAACTCCAGCCGCGCGTTCGCGATGTCGACGCTCGGCGTGAGCACGGGCACACCCACTGCACTCACCGAACTGACCGGTCGCTTCATCAGGCTGAGCACCAGGTCCACGTCGTGAATCATCAGATCCAGGACGACGGCCACATCGGTGCCCCGCGGATTGAACGGAGCCAGCCGGTGCGACTCGACGAACAGCGGTTCCTCCAGATAGGGCTCGCAGGCACGGATCGCGGCGTTGAATCGCTCGACATGCCCGATCATGACCAGCACGCCGGCGGCCTCGGCGGCGTTCACGATGCGGTCGGCGGATTCGAGTGATGGAGCGATCGGCTTCTCGACCAGGATGTGCACACCGCGCTCGATCGCGGCGAGGGCCACCTGCTCATGTGCGATGGTGGGCACCGCGATCACTACGGCATCCACGTCATCCAGCAGTGTGTCCACTGACGCGTGAGCGGCTACGCCGAGCTGGGTCGAGACCTCGTCCATCCGTGAAACACTGGTGTCATGGACACCCTTCATCGATATGCCGGGCAGCGCGCCGAGGATCCGTGCGTGGTGGAAGCCCAGGCTGCCGACACCGACGACGCCGAGGCGCAGGGTCACAGCGTGACTCCGCGCTCGCTGCGCTCGATGAAGTCGAGAAGTGTGTCGACGTGGGGCGCACTCTCCAGTTCCAGCCGGGTCTCGCCCAGCGCCTCGCGCAGGTTGCGCTTGGATTGGAACAGCAGCCGGTACGCACGGCGCAGCTGCGCACGCTCCTGTTCCGTGAAGCCCCGCCGCTGAAGTCCGACGGTGTTCAGTCCGAACAGCCGCAGCGGATCTCCTGCCGCTTTCACGAACGGCGGCACATCCTTCCGTACCGCCGACGAGCCGCCGACGAATGCATGCGCTCCGATCTGCACGAACTGGTGGATGGCAGTGACACCGCCGACGATGACCCAGTCCCCGATATCGCAGTGGCCGCCCATGTTCACGGCATTCGCGATCACCACGTTGTCACCGATGAAGCAGTCGTGCGCAACGTGCGCATACGCCATGATCAGGCAGTCACTGCCGATCTGCGTGCGGCCCCGCGCCGACGTGCCCCGGTTGAGCGTCACGCATTCGCGCACTACCGTGCGATCGCCCACCAGGAGCAGCGCCGATTCGCCAATGTACTTGAGGTCCTGTGGGTCCCCACCGAGCACGGCGCCCGGATGAATGCGGCACTCGCTACCGAGGTGCGTGTCACGCTCGATCACCACATGCGGACCGATCCGCGTGCCGTCGCCGATCCTTACGTTCGGACCGATCACGGCGAACGGTCCGACTTCCACGCCGGGGCCCAGCTCCGCGCTGTCATCGATGACGGCCGTTGCGTGAATGCGTGCAGACTCCGCGACGTTGCTCATGTTCTCAGCGGTCCATGATGGCGGCCATGAACTCCGCTTCCGCCGCGATCTGTCCATCGACGTAGCCGATCCCGCGCATCCGGCACACCTGCCGCCGCACCTGCAGCATTTCGACTTCGAAGCGGATCTGATCGCCCGGTGTCACGGGACGCCGCCACTTGACGCCGTCCATCGACATGAAGTAGACGACCTTGTCCTCGATGTTCTCGATGGTATCCATGATCAGCAGCCCGCCGACCTGGGCCATCGCCTCGATGATCAGTACGCCCGGCATGATCGGGTGCCCCGGATAGTGCCCCTGAAAGAACGGCTCGTTGATCGTGACGTTCTTGATGCCGACGATGCGCTTCCCGGCTTCGAAGTCGATGATCCGGTCCACGAGCAGCATGGGATAGCGGTGGGGCAGGTGCTGCATGATCTTGTTGATGTCGACGATGGGAGCGCCGTTCGTGCTCTTCGTCGTCGACTGTGCGATCGCACATGCCAGCGCAACGTTCCCCGCGTGACTCGGCCGGTTCGCAATCACCTGCGCGCGCAGCCGCCGGCCGATCAGCGCCAGGTCGCCGATCACGTCGCCGGCCTTGTGCCGGACGAACTCGTCCGCCCAGCGCAGCTCGCCCGACGCGACACCCTCGTCATCCAGGATCACGGCGTTCTCGAACGATACGCCCTTCACCAGACCCCGCTCCCGCAGCGCTTCGGCATCCCTGAGGAAGCCGAACGTGCGCGCACCGGAAAGTTCTGCGGCAAATTCCTCGCGCGTGACGTGGTACGCCCCGAACTGGCGCCGGATGAGCGGATGCTGAAACTCGATGGTCGTCGCGATGCGGTATGCGTCGTCGGGAACTGCGACGTACGTGGATCCCGCCGGTCCTGATGCGCGCACGGTATCCTGGAGTTCCAGGATCCGCGCAGGCATGTCCTGCTCCTCCACGCCCGCCCGGTGAAGCACATCGAAGAACGGCGCGAAGCTGCCGTCGCCGATCGGTACTTCGCCGGCATCCATCTCGATGATGAGGTTGTCGATCTCGCAGGCCGTGACGGCCGCCAGCACATGCTCGACCGTCGCCACGCGTGCATCGCCGACCGCGAGCGTGGTGTTACGGTCTGTCGCTGCGACGCTCTCGAGCGTTGCCGGCACCTCGGGCGCGCCTGGCAGGTCGGTGCGCCGGAAGCGTATTCCGGTACCGGCCTCCGCGGGAACGAAACGCAGCCGCACCGCATCGCCCGTGTGCAGACCCACGCCCTCGAAGGCGGCCTCGTGCGCAATCGTCTGCTGTCTGACGCTCATGGCTCCGTCCGGTCCTTGCCCAGCAATGCATGCTCCAGTGTTCGTAACCGCTTCATGAGGGCGGGCAGCCTGAAGAGGCCGGCCTGGGCCTTCAAGGCCTCGCGGTGCGGCCGCGCGGGGTATCCACTCACCGTCTCGCCCGCCTCGACATCGCCGAACACGCCGGCCTGCGCCGCGATCGTCGCACCATCACCGATCGTGATGTGGCCGTTGATGCCCGCCTGCCCGCCGAACGTAACATAGCGTCCCGCGCGCGTGCTGCCGGCAATGCCGACCTGCGCGATCACAATGCAGTGTTCGCCCAGCCGCACGTTGTGCGCGATGTGCACGAGGTTATCGATCTTGCAGCCGGCCCCGATGATCGTGCTGCCGATGGAGCCGCGGTCGATGCACGTGTTTGCACCAATCTCGACGTCCGCGCCGATCGTGCAGCGGCCCACCTGCGGTACCTTCACGTGCCGGCCGTCCTGGTGACTGTAGCCGAAGCCGTCCACGCCGGCGCGTACGCCCGCGTGGAGGATGCTGCGCTCACCCACGGCGACGCCGGCGTAGAGCGTCACGTGGGGGTGAAGGTACGCGTCGGCGTCGATCCGGCAAAGGCTGCCGATCACGGCATGGTGGCCGATCACCGCGCGGTCACCGATTCGCGTGCCGGCGCCGACCACGGCGTGTGCACCGATGCTGACGCTGTCGCCGATCGAGACGCCCGGCTCGAGCACCGCCGTCGGATGCAACCCTGCCTGCGTGGTCTGTGGCGGGTAGAGGTGCGGGAGGAGGAGCGCCAGGGCGCCGTGGACATCGCTGACGACGATCCGGGGCAGCCCGGCGCGCACGCGGGCGGAGAGTTCCTCGCTCACGAGGATTGCTCCCGCTGCCGTGCCCTCGGCATCAGGAGCGTAACGCGGCGAACTGAGCAGTGTGAGATCGGTCGGCGCGGCGTGATCGAGGGGGGCGGCGCCCGTCAGATCCGGGTCCGTTCCCCCCTCGAGTCGGCCGCCGACGACCAGTGCAATGGCGGAGGCTCTCACCGCGTATCCGCGGCGTGTGCGACGGGTCCGCTTACTGCTGGCCCGACGCGGCTGGCGCCGAGGCCTTCAGTCGCTCGATGACCGTGGCGGTGAGGTCGAGCGTCGGGTCGGCCGACACTATCGCTTCGGACGCGAGGTCGAACACGACCGCATATCCGCCCGCCTGCCGGACTTCGCTGATCACCGTCTCGACGCGCTGCATGATCGGCTCCATGACCTGCTGCTGTCGCTGCGCCGCCTGCTGCTGGAGCTGCTCCGCACGCTGTTCCCAGCCCGAACGCTTCTGGATGATCTCCTGCTCGCGCTTCTGCTTCGCGTCCGCCGACATCACCAGCGACTTCTGCTGGTAGTCCGTCATCATGGCCTGCAGCGAATCCTGCATCGCCTGCAGCTGCCGCTGGAAGCCGAGCATGTCCGCTTCGAGCGTCGTCCGTGCCTCCTGCGCACCCGGCGCTTCCTGAAGCACGAGGCGTGTGTCGATATACCCGATCTTCGTCGGGCTCTGTGCTGTCAGCGGCGCCGACAGGGCCAGCAGGCCGCCCAGCATCATCACGGTTGCAAAGAACTTTCGCATTTCAATCCTTCTCTTGTTTATGCGGGCGTGCTCGCCGCGGTTAGAATCCCTGTCCGAACTTGAAGTGGAGCTGCCAGCCCGGCTGATCCTTGTCGAACCCGTACGCGTAATCCAGGCCCAGGGGACCGAACGGTGTAACTATGGTCGCACCGATGCCCGCGCCCCGCAGCAGTCGTGTCGGGTCCACTTCCGACGGTCTGCGCCACACGTTGCCGGCGTCGTAGAACGCGCCCAGCGAAATGTTGTCCGTGAAGCGGATGGCGTACTCGGCCGACAGTCTCAGGTATGCGTCGCCGAAACGCTGATCGAGCGCCACGCCCGGCCTGTTGCTGGGTATGTACCCCGAGGGCGTGATGGTCGTTTCGTCGTATCCGCGCAGCGGCCGCCCGAACTGAACGCCGCCCATCCAGAAGCGGTCGAACGGGAAGCGGCTGGCGTCGCCGAACAGCGCTCCTGCGTCGGCCTGGAGGCCGAGTGTGAAGCGCACGGGCCGCGCTCCCGGTGCTGAGCCGCCCAGTGAGCCGACGGGCACGTACCACGCCCCCGTTACGCTGTACTTCTGGAAGTCGCCGTCACCGCCGAACAGGCCGCCGCTGAAGGCCGCTTCCACGGACTGCCGTGAGCCGACGGTCGGGAACATCGGGTGGTCGAGCGCGTTGCGGTCGAGCGAGAGCGTGACCGTGCTCTGGACGCCCGGCGGCAGCGAGAAGATGTTCTGCTGGTCGTCGTCGAAGTTCTCGTAGCTCGTGCGCGAGAGCGAATAGCCCATCGACAGCCGGCTGAACCGGTCGGTCGGCATGGGAATGCCGAGCCGCAGCGATGCACCCGTCCGGTGGCGGCGTCCCTCGTTGAACGTGAAGAAGCGGTCCGTCGAACTGAACAGCGAGAGCCCGCCGCTCAGGAATGAATCCCGGATCGAGGGATCACTGTAGCTCGCCTCGAAGTTGTTCGAGTAGCGACCGAACTCCCAGCGGAGGTGGCCCGACTTCGCCTGACCGAAGAGGTTCGGCTCATCATAGCCGAGGAATCCCATCAGACCGAGAGATCCGCCGAGCGATGTGCCGAAGTTGATCGAGCCCGTCTGCTTCTCCGTGACCTCGAAGATCACGTCGATCTGGCACGCCTCGCTCGGATTCTCGACGCAGTTGCCGATCTCCTCCATGCGGGGCGCCGGCATCGGCGTCTCGAAGAATCCGAGACCGGACGCACGCCGGTAGCTCGCGATCAGCATCTCCTCGCTGTAGATGTCGCCCGGCAGCACCGACAGCTGGTTGCGGATCACGTCCTCGTGTGTCTTCGTATTCCCGGCGATGACCACGCGGCGAATGGACGCCGGGTTCCCCTCGGAAATATCCCACACCACACGCACGCGCGGCCCGCTCGTATCGGCCGGCAGCCGCTCGATCACGGGGTTGATGCGCGCGTAAAGGTATCCCTGGTTCGTATAGAGCCGCCGGACGTCATCCGTCGCCGCTTCGAATGCGCCCTGATCGAACACCTCGCCGGTCCGCGTACCCTCGTCACGCGACGTACCGAGCCCGAAACCGCTCAGGAAGCCGCTGCGTCGCTGCTCGAAGTAGCGGCGCAGATCGTCGGACGCAAAGCGGCTCGCACCGACCACGTCGAACTCGGCCAGCCGGTACTGCGGACCCTCCTCGACGCGCACGATCAGACGAGCCTTGCCGGTCTCGTCATCCACCACGAGGCTGTCGCCGACGATGGCTGCGTCGATGTACCCGTTGGACGCGTAGAAGGACGGCAGGGCGCCGCGCATGTCCTCGCGCAGCTGTTCGTCATCGAACGTGCCGGAACGGAACCACCAGAAGCCCTCTCGCTTCGTGCTCATCTCGTCGCGCAGCCGGCTGTCGCTGAACGCCTGGTTGCCGACGAACTCGATCTCGCTGATCGCGACCCGCTGCCCCTCCTCGACATCGAAGATCAGGCTGACCTCGTCACTGCCGGCGGCGAGCGGCTCCAGCCGATGCTCGATGCTGCGCACGCGGAATCCCTTCTCCGCGAGTAGCTGCCGGGCCATAGCCTCCGCCCGCACCGCGCGTGACGGCTCGTACGGCCGTCCCGCACGCAGGCCGACCGTATCGCGGAGCATCGATGCGCTCAGGTTCTCCAGTCCGAGGAACTGGATCTGCGCCACCATCGGCTGCTCCTCCACCTGGAAGCGCAGCGTGACGGGCGCAGCCGGATTCGCCGGATCGGATATGGCGAAGACCTGCACATCACGGAACTGCCCCGTGGCGAGCAGCCGCCGCATGGCGTCATCCAGCTGTGCCGCCATCACGGTGTCGCCCTGCTGCATGCCGACCGTCGTCAGAATCTGGTCGGCCGGCACCCGCCTGTTACCTGTGATCTCGACGGATCCCACGGCCACGCCCGTCGGGTCCTGCGCGACCGCCGGGGCCGCCAGCGCAGGAGCAACGAGCAGGGCCGCCGCCAGAGCAGCGGCCCGCCAGAATTCTATCTTGAAACACGACTGCATTCAGATCACGTCTTGGTTGAAAGCACGCGGAACTCGAACGAATCACCCTCGGGTGCCACGTCGACTTCGATTTCCTCACCACCCGGGAACTCCCGCGCCAGGATGCGCTCGGAGAGCGGATCCTCGATGAAGCGCTGGATCGCACGGCGCAGAGGACGTGCGCCGAACTTCTCGTCGTAACCGCGGTCCACGAGGAACGCGAGTGCTGCGTCGGTCAGCGTCAGCTTCAGGTTCTCCTCCGCCAGACGCCCGTACACTTCCTTCAGCATGATGTGCACGATCTGCGAGATCTGCTCCCGGTTGAGCGGATGGAAGACAATGGTGTCGTCCACACGGTTCAGGAACTCCGGGTTGAACGCGCGTTCGATCTCATCCTTCACGCGCTCGCGCATCGAATCATATGCCGTCGTACCGTCCTGCTGGTGGAAGCCGAGCGAGCCACCCTTGGTGATGCCGCGTGCCCCCAGGTTCGACGTCATGATGATGACGGTGTTCTTGAAATCGATCACACGGCCGTAATTGTCCGTGAGCCGGCCTTCATCCAGCACCTGCAGCAGGATGTTGAACACGTCCGGATGCGCCTTCTCGATCTCGTCCAGCAGCACCACGCTGTAGGGACGACGGCGGATCGCCTTGGTCAGCGTGCCGCTGTCCTCGTAGCCGACGTATCCCGGAGGCGCGCCGATCAGGCGCGACACCGAGAACTTCTCCATGTACTCGCTCATGTCGACGCGGATCAGTGCGTCACGGTCCGCGAACAGGAACTCGGCCAGCGCCCGTGCCAGCTCCGTCTTGCCGACGCCCGTCGGGCCGCTGAAGATGAAGCTGCCGATCGGACGGTTCGGATCCTTGAGGCCCGCACGGCTGCGGCGGATCGCGCGGCTGATCGCCTTGATCGCCTCATCCTGACCGATCACGCGCTGGTGCAGTTCCTCTTCCATGTTCACGAGACGCTCCGTCTCCGCCTGCTTGAGGCGCGACACGGGGATGCCGGTCCAGCGGCTGACGATGAAGCCGATGTCCTCCTCATCGATGACGGGACGATGGCTCTTCCGCTCCTGTTCCCACTCTTCCTGCTTGCGCCGGATCTCGCCCTGCAGCTCGCGCTCGCGATCGCGCAGCTCCGCCGCCTTCTCGAAGTCCTGGTCGCGGATCGCGCCATCCTTCGATGCCGCCATCGCCTCGAGCTGGTCCTTCAGATCATTGACCTCCGGTGGCGGCACCTGCGTCGCCAGGCGTGCACGGGCGCCCGCCTCGTCAATGACGTCGATCGCCTTGTCCGGCAGGAACCGGTCGGTGATATAGCGCTCCGACAGACGCGCCGCCGAAACGAGAGTCTCGTCGGGGATCACGATCTTGTGGTGGTCCTCGTAATGCTTGCGAATGCCCTTCAGGATCTCGATCGCCTCCTCAATGCTGGGCGGATCGATGATGATGGGCTGGAAGCGACGCTCGAGGGCGCCGTCCTTCTCGATGTACTTGCGGTACTCGTTCAGCGTGGATGCGCCCACGCACTGGAGCTCGCCGCGCGCGAGTGCGGGCTTCAGCATGTTGGACGCGTCGATCGCGCCCTCGGCGGCGCCCGCGCCCACCAGCGTGTGCAGCTCGTCGATGAACAGGATCACGTTCTTGTTCTGCGCGATCTCGTTCATGATCGCCTTCAGCCGCTCCTCGAACTG
>JAGTUV010000170.1 GCA_018224305.1 Gemmatimonadota bacterium | reverse complement strand
GCGTCGCCCTCATCACTCCGTTCAACGATGCCGGCGTCAATGAGCGTGTGCTGGCCGACATCGTGGCGTTCCATCATGAGGAAGGCACCGACGCGCTCGTCGTATGCGGTTCCACGGGTGAAGCGGCAGCGATGACCGCTGAGGAACAGTACCGGGCAGCGGCCTGTGTCGTGGAGGCGAATTCGGGTCGTCTCCCGGTGATCGTCGGCTGCGGCGGTACCGACACGCGCCAGGTGGTGCGACTCGGCGAACAGGCGGCGCGCGCGGGAGCGGACGGCGTTCTGCTCAGCGCTCCGCCGTACAACAAGCCGCCGCAGCGCGGCATCATCGATCATTTCCGCGCCGTGATGGACGCTGCCGGCCTCCCCGCCATCATCTACAACGTGCCCGGCCGTACGTCCGTGAACATCCTGCCGGAGACCGTGGCGGAGTTGGCGGAGGACGCGCGGGTGGTCGGCGTGAAGGAAGCGTGTGGCGATATCGTTCAGATCGCGGAGCTGGCGCGGCTCGTGGGCGGCCGCCTCTCGATCTGGAGCGGCAACGATGACCAGATCGTGCCGATCATGTCGCTGGGTGGCCGCGGTGTCATTTCCGTGCTCGGCAACGTGGCTCCGCGCGCTACGAGCCGCATGGCACACGCCTACCTGGACGGCCGGACGGATGAAGCAACCACGCTCCAGCTGAACTTTCTGCCGCTGGTACGCGCTCTGTTCGCGGAGCCCAATCCGATGCCCGTCAAAACCGCCGTCGGCTGGCTCGGCTTCGATGTCGGCCCGCTGCGCCAGCCGCTGTGCGCCGCCGATCCCGTCAGACAACAGGTCGTGATTCAGGAAATGGAGCGCCTCGGCATAGAGCGGCGCGTGAGCGCGGGATCGTGACACGGATCGTCATATCGGGCATCCGCGGCCGGATGGGGCAGGCGCTGGTGCGCCTGGCGCAGGAGCGTCGGGATATCGAGATCATTGGCGGGATATCGAGCGGCGCAGGCCACGGCGTGAATGAAGCCGGCGTTCCGGACGACGCGTCGGCCGGATCCCGGCCCACTTCCGGCGCGACAGGATCGGACACGTCCATCCGGATCGTCACACCGGATGCTGCAGCGGACCTGATCACGGCTGCCGATGTCGTCATCGACTTCTCCGTCGCGGAAGCCACGCGGGCACTGCTCGGCCATGCCGGAGATGCGATTGCGGGCCGGGCCCTCATCGTCGGCACCACCGGGCTGGATCCGGCTGTTCAGGAGCAGCTGGATTCGATGGCGGAGCGGGCGGCGGTGTTGACGGCGGCCAACTTCAGCGTCGGCGTGAACCTGCTGCTGGGGCTGACCCGGCGTGTCGCCGCAGCGCTCGAGCCGGCGAGCCACGATATCGAAATCGTAGAGGCGCACCATCGCCGAAAGGTGGATGCGCCGAGCGGCACCGCGCTCGCCCTGGGCGGGGCGGCCGCCGAAGGACGGCACGTGGCGCTCGCGAACGTGCGCCGGGATGGTCGCAGCGGCGACAGCGGCCCGCGTCCGGAAGGAGAGATCGGATTCCACGCGGTGCGCGGTGGCGGCATAGTGGGGGATCACCGAGTGATCTTTGCGGGGGAACGGGAGCGGATCGAGCTCGTGCACGAGGCCCTGGATCGCGCGGTGTTCGCCGAGGGCGCGCTGGCGGCCGCGCGCTGGATCGACGGTCGGGAGCGGGGGAGGTGGACGATGCAGGATGTGCTGGGCATGTGACGGACGGGACAGGCGGCCGGGGATCGCGCCGCCGGGGCCGTCCAGCTGCTCGTGCGGCAGTGTTGGATGGGATGCCGCGACTCACCAATGAAAGGCAGGCAATGGACTATCAGGAGATCAGGGACCTCATATCAAATGCGCGGAAGCGGACACCCGTGACGGTCCATGTGCGACACGATGGAGAGCTCGAGGCTCCCGCTGGCGAGGACCTGATGGTCTTCCCGACCGGGGCCGGCACGACAGTTCTCATAGGCGAGTGGGATATCGCCAGAACGGTCATCAGGGGGGCGGGCTCGCGCGTCAGCTACTTCCACGTCGACAATGACCGTCGCAACTCCGCGATCCCCCTGCTCGACTTGCGAGGCGTGAATGCGCGCATCGAACCGGGTTCCTTCATCAGGGAAAAGGTCGAGATCGGCGACCGCGTCATTGTCATGATGGGTGCGGTGATCAACATCGGCGCGGTGATAGGCGCAGGCACCATGATCGATATGAATGCGGTGGTTGGAGCACGTGCACTGGTGGGGAGTGATTGTCACATTGGCGCGGGTGCTGTCCTGGCCGGCGTGCTGGAACCGCCCAGCGCTGCGCCTGTGGTGATCGAGGACGAAGTGCTGGTGGGCGCAAACGCCGTGGTGCTGGAAGGATGTACCGTCGGGCGCGGCAGCGTCGTGGCAGCCGGCGCAGTTGTCACAGAGGATGTGCCTGCAAACGTCGTGGTCGCCGGTCAGCCGGCGCGCAAGATCAAGGACGTGGATGCAAGCACCAGGGACAAGACGGGATTGTTGAAGGAATTACGGCGGCTGAACGACTGAGTTGAATGCAGCACCGATCCGATAGCGGGCCGGAAGGACCACTGTTATCTTCCGCGCGTCGCCGTCCCAGGAACCCGCTACCCGGCTGTAACCAATGATTGAAATTTTCAAGGCCGCAATTCAGCGCGGCGCATCGGACATCCACATCAAGTCCGGCGACTACATCCGTGCCAGAATCACGGGCGAGCTGGTCCCGTTGACGCAGCAGCGGCTCGCCCCCGAGCACGTCGCGCAGATATGTGCGCAGCTGATCCCGAACGCGGCCGACCGCGAGCACATCGATCAGTTGAACGACTACGACTGCTCGTGGAGCGCTCCGGGCGTCGGTCGTTTTCGTGTGAACATCCTGCGGCAGAGGGGCACGCTCATGATCGTGATGCGCGTGATCCCCATCGAGATTCCGAACTTCGAGAGTCTGCGCCTGCCGCGCGTGCTGGCGGGTATCGCGCACGCGGAACGAGGGCTCGTGCTGGTGACAGGCGTCACCGGATCGGGCAAGAGCAGCACGCTGGCCGCGATGGTCGGCTACATCAATCAGAACCGCAAGAAGCACATCCTGACGCTCGAGCACCCGATCGAATTCCTGCACCGCGATGTGCACAGCTCGATCACGCAGCGCGAGGTCGGCACGGACACCGAAAGCTTCGAGACCGGTCTGCGCGCCGCGCTGCGCGAGGATCCGGATGTCATACTGGTAGGCGAGATGCGCGATACGACGACGATCGACACCGCGATGAAGGCAGCCGAGACGGGGCACCTGGTGCTGTCCACGCTGCATACGACGAACGCGGTGCAGACGCTCTCGCGCATCATCGCGGTGTTCCCGCCGCACGAGCAGGAGATGGTCCGCACCCGGCTTTCCGAGAACCTGGTCGCCGTGGTCAGTCAGCGGCTGCTGCCCCGCAAGGACGGCAATGGCCGCGTGGTCGCGGCGGAAGTGATGATCGTGACCGCCACCATCCGTGATGCCATCCTCGACAAGGACAAAGCCCACGAGATCCCGGACCTGATGGCTGAAGGCACCGAGCAATATGGCTCGCAGACGTTCGACCAGGACCTCGCCCGCCTCGTTCTGGAAGACCTCGTGGCCTTCGAGATCGCCAAGGCACACGCCACCAATCCGTCCGACTTCGAACTGCGGATGCGCACGCTCGCATGACGAAAGGGATCAGCGACCGCCTGCACGGCATATTCCCACCGGTAGTCACGAACTTCGACTCTGCCGGGGAGATCGCGCCGATTCCGTTCCGCGACAATCTTCGTCGCTGGATCGAGACGCCGATCGATGGCATCGTGCTGTTCGGCTCGAACGGCGAGGGTGCGCTGCTGGACGAGGATGAGAAGAGCCGCCTGACGGCGTTCGCCCGTGATGTGGTTCCGGCCGGGTATGTGCTGGTCGGCGGTGCGTCCGGCGAGTCCACGCGCTCGACGATACGCCAGGCGAAGCAGATCGCTGCCGAAGGTGCGGACGTGGTCCTGGTCCATCCGCCGGCGTACTTCGGGCCCTACATCAGTGTGGCCGCGATGATGGATCACTTCCGCGCGCTCGCCGATGCGTCCCCGGTGCCGGTACTGCTCTATCACATTCCCAAGTACACGAAGGTAACGCTGGAAGCGGGCTTCGTTGCAGAGCTCATGCGCCACCCGAACGTTGTGGGTCTCAAGGACTCCTCCGGCGACATGAAGCGGTTCGCGGACTACACGAACGCATGCGGCGGGGAGTGCCGTCTGTTCGTCGGCAACGGGGCGTTGCTGTACACCGCCCTGGAGCTGGGCGCGGCCGGCGGCATCCTGGGCGTGGCGAACATCGCCCCGGCTCTGTGTGCGGAAGTCGTGCGGCACTTCCGGGAGGGCCGGCCGCAGGAGGCGGGGCGGATTCAGGGACGGCTGACCCCTCTGCACCGCGATATCGTCGCGGCCCACGGGGCGGCCGGCTGCAAGGCGGCGCTGGACGCCATGGGCTGGGCGGGCGGGCCGCCCCGGGCCCCGCTCAAAGCGCTCGGCGAGAGGGAGCGGCAGCAGGTGGCCCGGGTGATGCAGGAGGAAGGCGTTCTGTAGTCCGCCCCGCACGCGATTAACGTCGCAGCGGGCGGTATCCGGGCCTGGCGAGATCTGCTGCGGGGGTGGGATGGAGGCGGAAACATTGGGCGAATCCGGCGACACGAGGTCGACAACATTCGATGTGGGCGGGGCGCTGCGAGAGATTGCCACGACGCCCAGGCTGACCGGATCGGAAGGGGCGGCCGAAGTCGGTGCCAGGATCAAGGCACGATTCGAGGCGACCGGCTACGACGTGGAAGAGCGCGAGTTCACGTTCAGCCCGCTGCTCGGGCGCTTCGGCATCACGGCGGCCGGCGCGCTGTATCTGGTGGCGGTATTCACCGCCGCGATGTTTCTGTACACCAATCATCCGTTCGGCGCGCTCGCCCTGCTGCTGATCCTGCTTGCCGTTGTCGGTCTGTGTGCGCTCTTCGCACGCGCTGCCATCGACTCGCTGCCGTTCGGCCGTCAGCAGGGGGTGAACCTGTTCGCGAAGCGGGCCGGCAGCTCGCCTCGCTACATCATCATGGCACACCGCGACAGCAAGTCGCAGCCCCTGCCGCTGGCGTTTCGGGGCCCTGCAATCGTGCTTGCCGTGATCGTCTGGGTCGCGCTGGTCGCTGCATCTCTGGTGCATGCCGCGCGGCCGCTGGCGGGCACGGTCATCCTGGCGCTCGGTGCGCTCGGCGTCATTGCCGGTGTCATCCTTATCTTCTGCTGGGTGGACAACAATTCCCCCGGCGCATTGGACAACGCGTCGGGCGTCGCGGCGGCGCTGGGCATCGCCGCCCGCGAGCACGCTGCCGGTGACGTGGCGTTCCTCATCACGGATGCCGAGGAACTCGGCCTCGCAGGCGCGCGCGCTGCGGCGCCCTCGCTTCCTGCGGTGTTCGGCGTGATCAACCTCGATGGCATCGATGACGACGGCGCGTTCTATGTGCTCGAGCGCTTCGGTCTCATCAGGAAGACGGGCCTCGCGCCCCACCTCGCGGTGGCGCTGCTCCAGGAGGCCGACGCCCGGGGCGAGGACATCTCGCGACGGGACCTGCCGTTCGGCATCGTTGTCGATCACATCCCGATCGTGAAGGCTGGAATCCCGGCGCTCACCGTGATGCGCGGATCGATGAAGTCGCTGCGCCGCGTTCACAGACCCGGCGATGACCTGGATCACCTGCGCGGCGACGGCGTGAGTAAAGCCATCGACCTGGTGTGTGGTGCGCTCGACCGGTTGCGGACGCAGACGCGCGAACTGCAACGCTGACGGCTGAGCTGCACGAGGTTTCGCTGCGCGTGACGCACCGCCCACTGACGCGCGGATCGGGCGGCTGGCGCCGGCCCCGGAATTCTCGTAGACTGTCCTCGAAAAAGCGGACTCATTACCCGCCGGCTGCCATGAGTGCGGCCGGCGGGATTCTGTTGGCCTCTGACGAACTGTGAGATGAGGGATTACCGCTGTCTCGTCGTGGTCGGCGCCCAGTGGGGCGACGAGGGGAAGGGCAAGATCGTCGATGTGCTCGCGGCGGACGCGAGTGTCATCGCCCGCTACCAGGGCGGCGCGAACGCGGGTCATACCGTGCACGTCGGCGGCGAGGAGTTCATCCTGCACCAGATCCCGTCGGGCATCCTGCATGCCGACAAGCGGTGTCTGCTCGGCAACGGTGTCGTGCTCGACCTGGACCAGTTCTTCGAAGAGCTCGACGCGCTGCATGCCCGCGACATCGATGCCGAACCGCGGCTCGGCATCAGCGGCCGGGCGCACCTGCTGCTCGAGTATCACAAGCGGCTCGACCAGGCGAGCGAGAAGGCGCGCGGGTCGGAGAAGATCGGCACCACCGGCCGCGGCATCGGACCGGCGTACGAGGACAAGGTCGCGCGCATGGGCGTGCGCGTCGCGGACCTTCAGAATGCCGACCGGGCGCGTGAGTTGATCGTGCGTGCGACTCAGCGTGCGAACGACAAGCTGGCGGGCAGCGGTGTGGACTCACTCGATCCGGAGACGGTCGCGGATGGTGTTCTGGCACGGCGCGAGCGCCTGCTGCCGCTCGTCATCGACACGGGTCGGGAGATCACCCAGGCGCACCGTCGCGGCGAACGCGTGCTGCTCGAAGGCGCGCAGGGCGCCATGCTCGACGTGGACCACGGCACCTACCCGTTCGTCACCTCGTCAACGACGACGGCAGCCGGTGCGGCGACAGGGTCGGGCATCGGGCCGACCGTCATCGACCACGTGCTGGGTGTCGTCAAGGCGTACACGACACGCGTGGGGAGCGGACCGCTGCCGACGGAGATACCGCCCCCGCTCGGCGATGAGTTGCGACGGCTGGGCGGCGAGTACGGTGCCACCACCGGGCGGCCGCGGCGATGCGGCTGGTTCGACGCCGTCGTCGTCCGCTACGCGGCACAGGTGAACGGTCTCACCGGCCTCGCGATCACGAAGCTCGATGTGCTCGACACGTTCGACGAGATCCAGGTGTGCACCGGATACACCGTCGACGGCGTCGAGCACGACACGTTCCCGTACGATCTGACGCTCCTCGACAGGGCCACTCCGGTGTATGAGACGCTGCCCGGCTGGAATGCGTCCACATCCGACGCGCGCAGTTACCGCGATCTGCCGCAGCGTGCGCGCGAGTACCTCGAACGCATTCAGGAACTGACGGGCGTAACAATCGACTTCGTATCCGTCGGCACCAAACGCGATCAGATCATCGAGGTCTGATCCACGGGACGCCTTGACAGCGCCTGCGCGAGGGCCACGGGGCGAGCGCGTCGTCTCGCTCCCGTGGCCTCCGCCGTTTGCTCACCGGCCTGATGGTTCCCAGTCGAGAATCTGATCAACTGTGTTCGACGTGATGGGATGGTACGTCGACCGGACGCGGCCGTAGATCTCCCGCGCCACTGGTGCTCCCCACTCCGTCGCGGCGAGGTCCTGGTAGAGTGGAGCGATGAACTTCCGCCTGCCCTGTGACGACAGGAACTCCTCCAGCGCCGGCATCGCCGGCTGATAGCGGTTGCGGATCGCAATGCGGAGCCATGCGAACATGATTTCGCTGTTGCCGCTGCCCGTGAACCCGAACGTGTCGTCGAGTGCAGTGAGCTGCGCGTTGCTGATGGTGTCGGGCAGAGCGCGCAGGAACCTCAGCCATTCGTGGGTGGACCAGTCCGCGGTCTCCAGCCGGGCCGGCGGAGTCCCCGCGCGGAACGCGACGAGCTGCGAGTCCACACGCTCGAATGCCGCCGAGCGCACGACCTGCGCGTTGTCGGGCAGTCCCGGTCCGTAGATCCACCGTTCCGCCTGCACGCGGGCGGCTGCCGCGTCGTCCCCCGCGAACAGTTCCTGGTTCATGTACTGCACGAACTGTTCGGACGTCATCGGCTGGAATGCGAACTCGTCGAAATATTCCCGCAGGAACGTGTCGAGCCGCTCGCGCCCGACCTCGGCCTCGATCGCCTCGAGGAACGCCGCGCCCTTGTCGTACGCGACGCTCGTCATGCCGTCGTCGGGATTGCGCCCTGCGAGATCGAGCTGGAGGTGGGTGTCGGGAGCGTTCACGCCAATATCCGATATCGTCTCCTCGAGGTCCTGCCGGCCCAGCTGCCGCAGCATGTCGGCGTAGTCGCGGCCGCGCAGTTCCTCCATGATCCGCGCCTCGATGTAAGATGTGAACCCTTCATTCAGCCAGAAATCGTTCCACACCGCGTTCGTGACCAGATTGCCGGACCACGAGTGGGCCAGTTCGTGCGCGACCAGGCTCACGAGCGAGCGGTCGCCGGCCAGGATCGTCGGAGTGGCGAACGTCAGTCGCGGGTTCTCCATGCCGCCGAACGGGAACGACGGGGGCAGCACCAGGATGTCGTAGCGTCCCCAGCGGTACGGCCCGTAGAGCCGTTCCGCGGCATCGATCATCGCCTCCACTTCCATGAACTCATCAGCCGCGGCATCGACGATCCCCGGTTCCGCCCACACGCCGCTGCGCGGGCCGATCTCCCGGAACTCGAGGTTGCCGGCGGCGAGCGCGATCAGGTATGGCGGAATCGGCTGGTCCAGCCGGAACCGGTACGCGGTGCGCCCGTCCTCTGACGACACGCCGTCCGGCGTCAGCAGTTCGGCGCTCATCACCGCCTGCATTCCCGAAGGTACGCGGATGATCGCTTCGTATGTCTGCCGGATGCCGGGACTGTCCTGGGTCGGGACCCACGTGCGCGTCAGGATCGCCTGCCCCTGCGTGAACAGGAACGGCATCCGACCCCCCGCCGTCTGCGCGGGATCGAGCCACTGGAGCGCCGCCGCGTCCGGGGCGGTGCGGTATGCGACGATGATCGTATCGGCGGCATCGGGCAGGCGGACTGTGAGAGCCTGCCCCAGGATCGGGTCGTCGGCGCCGATGCCGAAGTCCAGAGCGTCTCCGGCCGGGGTTGTTATGCTCGAGATCGTCAGCCCCTCGACGTCCAGGATCACGCTGTCGGCGCCGGCTGCGCGTTCGAGCGCCAGACGGGCCGTACCGGTGAGTGTGCGGGCCTCGAAATCGGGCGTCAGGTCTAGTGCGACGTGGGTCACGCGGACTTCGGCCGGCCGGGCGTGCGAGTGGCTGTCCTCGGCATGCGTGACGGCGGAAGGCGCCGGGGTATCGGCTGTTGCGCATGCCGTGAGGATCAGGGCTGCGAGAAACGGCGTCGGCTTCATGGCTTCCTCTCGGGGTTGGGAACGGGGGTGAAGATAGCCGGTGTGCGGGGAGCCGTCACTGTCGGAGCGGTTCATGGGACGGCGGTGTCAGGTGTCAGGGGCGTGGGCACGGGCATGTGGAAGGCGCACGCACACGTTTACGGGCACGGTCACGGGCAGCCCGCGTTCCTTGCGGTTGTTCCTGTTCGTCGTTTGTGTCGGGGGAGGGTCGCATTCGCGGATGAAGGGAGCAGAGTCAGAGCGCCCGGCCCCCGAAACCCGCCTCCGCGCAGCGACCCTGCTCCGAACCAGGCAGGGAACGGAAGGGAGCAGCCATGAGGGCTGGCTGCCTCTGCCTCTGCCCGTAAACGTGTGCGTGCGCCTTCCACATGCCCCTGTCTCTGCCCCCGCCCATGCCAACCTGACACCGCCGTTCGAGAGTCGGGGCAGGAGTGCCAACTCCGACCGCATTGTCGGCAGGGTCCCCTGACCTTGATCCACCCCCCTGCCCCCCGCTAGGTTAAATGGCTCTGCACCCGTATCGAAGCAGGATTGATGTTCGAAGAGCTTTCAGAAAAACTGGACGGCGTATTCGGCCGTCTGCGTACGCGTGGCCTGCTGACGGAGACACAGATCCGCGAGGGCCTGCGCGAGATCCGTCGCATCCTGCTGGAAGCGGACGTCAACTTCCAGCTGACGAAGGACTTCCTGGCGCGGGTCGAAGGGCGCGCGCTGGGCGAGAAGGTTCTGAAGTCGGTGGCGCCGGGCCAGCAGATCGTGAAGATCGTCCATGACGAACTGATCACGCTGCTGGGCGAGAAGCAGGAGGGTCTGAAGGTTGCGCCGGTGGGTCCGACCGTGATCCTGCTGGCAGGACTTCAGGGGTCGGGAAAGACGACGACGGCGGCGAAGCTGGCGAAGCGCCTGACTCGCGAAGGCCGTCAGCCGCTGCTGGCCGCGCTGGACGTGTACCGTCCGGCCGCGATCGACCAGCTGGAGACGCTCGGCAGGCAGGTCAACGTGCCGGTGTTCGCGGATCGCGACGAGAAGAATGTCGCGAAGCTCGCGAAGCGTGCCCTGGAGCAGGCGGTCCGGGACCGTCACCGCGCGCTGATCCTGGATACCGCCGGCCGGCTTCAGATCGATGCCGACCTGATGGACGAGTTGAAGCGCGTGTCGGCGGAGGTGAAGCCGACGGAAGTGCTGCTGGTCGTTGACAGCATGATCGGCCAGGAAGCGGTCCGCATCGCGGAGGGCTTCCATGAAGCGCTCGGTCTGACGGGCGTGATCCTGACGAAGATGGACGGCGATGCGCGCGGCGGTGCCGCGCTGTCGATCCGCGGCGTCACGGGCGTGCCGATCAAGTACGTTGGTGTCGGCGAGAAGATGGACGGCCTGGAGGTCTTCGATCCGTCGCGCATGGCCGGCCGGATCCTGCAGCAGGGCGACGTCGTCGGCCTGGTGGAGAAGGCGCAGACCGCGTTCGACGAGGACGAGGCGAAGCGGCTGGAGAAGAAGGTCGCGCGGGAAGGGAAGTTCGATCTCGAGGACTTCCTGGGCGTGATGCGGCAGATGCAGAAGATGGGGCCGCTCGAGAGCCTGCTGAAGATGGTGCCGGGCGTGAATGCGAAGGCACTGAAGGACGCGAAGGTGGATCCGAAGGCGATGAAGCATGTGGAGGCGATCGTGCTCTCCATGACGCCGAAGGAGCGGAGGCGGCCGGAGCTGCTCAACGGCTCGCGGCGCCTGCGCATCGCGAAGGGCAGCGGTCGCACGGTGCAGGAGGTCAATCGTCTGCTGACGCAGTTCAAGCAGATGCAGAAGATGATGAAGTCGATGCGCGGGATGGGGATGGGGAAGGGAAAGGGTATGCCGATGGGAATGCCGCGGCTGCCCGGAATGTTCGGAACCTGAGAGGCACGAAGACATGTCCGTGAAGATCCGACTCCGGCGCACAGGCCGGAAAAAGCAGCCGAGCTACCGCCTCGTGGTAGCCGATACCCGCACACCGCGGGACGGCCAGTACCTCGATGCCATCGGCACCTACAATCCGCTGGTGAAGCCGGCCGACCTGCGTATCGACCTCGAGAAGGTCGAGAAGTGGCTCGCCGACGGCGCGGAGATGTCCGACACGGTGGCATCGCTCGTTCGCAAGGCCCGCCAGGGCGGCGACAGCAAGGTCGCAGTGCGCGGTGTCGGTCCCGATGAGAAGCGGGACAAGGCCAACGTCGTCGCGGCCGCCGAGCCGTCGCAGCAGCAGCCCCGTGCGGGCAGCCGCGGCGCGCCGAAGGCCGAGGCCGCTGCACCCGTCGACGAGGCTGCTGCCCCGGTCGAGGCTGTTGCCCCGGTCGAGGCTGCTGTCCCGGTCGAGGCTGCTGCCCCGGTCGAGGCCGCCGCGTCTGCGGAGCCGGCCGAAGCAGTCGAGCCAGCCGCTCCGGCTGAGCCGGCCGCTGCGGCCGAGCCTGCGGCCGAGTCGGCCGACGGCAGCGAGCCGACCAGAGCGGAGTAAGGCGTGGTCGCGGACGCGGGTGAGCGGGCGGTGCCCGAGCACCTCGTCGTCGGCCACATCGCGAAGGCGCACGGCACGAAGGGCGAGCAGTTCATCTGGCCGCTCACCGATCGTCCCGGCGAGGTCTTCGCTCCCGGTCGCCAGTTGCTGCTGGGCGATGAGAACGGCGTGGTCGATCAGGACGCGCCGTTCCTTGTCGTCGAGACCGTCCGCCCGTTCAAGCGCGGCCTGCTGGTCAAGCTCGAGGGCTTCGAGTCGCGGGAGGACGCGGACGAACTGGCGCGGCGCTATGTGCTGCTGCCGGCCGCCGCCGTTCCGCCGCTCGAGGAGGGCGAGGTCTTCTATCACGACCTGCTCGGGATGGCGGTGGTTACGGCTTCCGGCGAAGAGGTCGGAATTGTCCGCGAGGTGTTCGAGACGGATCCGCACCACCTGCTGGAGGTGAAGAGCGAATCGGGGAAGGTGCACCTCATTCCGTTCGCCGAGCGCATCGTGCGGGAGGTGGACGTTCGGGGGCGCAGGATGGTGATCGAGCCGCCGGAAGGACTGCTGGAGATCTGATCCCGATCCCGGATTCGGCGAAGGATCACGGCTGGGAGATGACGCCCGGATGAGGATCAACATCGTTACCATCTTCCCGGGGTTCTTCGAGGGGCCGCTGTCGCTGAGCATTCCCGCGCGCGCGGCGGCGAAGGGGTTGGTGGAGTACCGCGTGGTGGACCTGAGGGACTTCACGCATGACCGCCACCGCACCGTCGATGACTATCCGTTCGGGGGTGGGGCCGGCATGGTCATGAAGCCGGAGCCGTTCTACGAGGCGGTGGACGCGCTGAAGCCGGACGGGCCGATTCTGCTGATGTCGGCGCGCGGGCGGCGCTTCTCGCACGAGGACGCGGTGCGGCTGTCGCTGCAGGGCGAGGTCACGCTGCTGTGCGGCCATTACAAGGATGTGGACCAGCGGGTCGCCGAGTCGCTGGCGACGGAAGAGGTGTCGCTGGGAGACTTCGTGCTGAGCGGCGGCGAATATGCCGCGCTCGCAATCACCGATGCGGTGGTGAGGCTGCTGCCCGGGGCACTGGGTACGCACGAAGCGGCGGCGGGCGATTCGTTCTATGACGAGGGGCTGTTGAGCCCGCCGTCCTACACGCGGCCTGCGGAGTACCGGGGTATGAAGGTGCCGGACGTACTGCTCTCGGGTCACCAGGCGCGCGTCGATGCCTGGCGTCGTGAGCAGGCGGAGCGGCTGACGCGAGAGCGGCGGCCGGATCTGCGGCCGGACGAATGATGGACGGGCGCGCCGTACGAGTGCGTGCGGCACGTGAAGGGAAACACCGCGATCGAGGTTGACGCGGGGTGCTGACTTATGCCACATTAGATGACTGTACGCGATCGGAAAACCGAGGGGGTCGCCATGGATATGCTACAGGAAGTGTCGAGAGAGCAGCTGCGCAGTGACCTGCCGGCCTTTGACCCGGGCGATACGCTGCGGGTGAGCGTGCGGGTGCGCGAGGGCGACAAGGAGCGTCTACAGGCGTTCGAGGGTGTTTGCATCGCCCGCAAGGGCGGCGGCATCAGCGAGACGTTCACGGTGCGCAAGGTATCGAGCGGGATCGGCGTAGAGCGCGTGTTTCCGATGCATTCGCCGTCGGTCGAGTCGATCACGGTCGTGCGCCGCGGCCGCGTGCGCCGGGCGAAGCTCTACTACCTGCGCGCACTGCGCGGGAAGGCGGCGCGCATCAAGGAGAAGACGCGCGGCTGATTATTCGCTACCTTCGGGTCATGGCAGCATCGGGATCCGGGGGAGCGAAGCGTCGCAAGCGTGTACCGAAGACGGCCAGCGGCCGTCGTCGGTCGGAGAACCGGCGTCTGCAGAAGCTCATGGAGCTGGAGCAGGCGTACTGGGATCGCGGGCTGAGTCTCATTGCCGGAGTGGATGAGGTCGGACGCGGCCCACTGGCCGGTCCCGTCCTGGCGGCGGCCGTCGTGCTGCCCCCCGGCGTCGCGATCCGCGGCGTGGACGATTCCAAGAAACTCAATGCAGCGCGCCGCTCGGCGCTGTACGATGAGATCCGCGCGAAGGCCGTGGCGATCGGTGTTGCGGGCGCGAGCACGCGCGAGGTCGATCGCATCAACATCCTGCGCGCATCCAATCTCGCAATGAAGCGTGCGATCCAGCGCCTGCACTGCACGCCCGAGCATGTGTTCGTCGACGGTCTGCCCGTCGCGGAGCTCGGAGCGGGCCACACCGCCGTCGTGGACGGGGATGCGAAGGTGCACTGCATCGCATGCGCATCGATCGTGGCGAAGGTCGTGCGTGACCGTATCATGCACCTGCTCGCCACGCGCTACCCGGGCTACGGCTGGGAGACGAACGCGGGCTACGGTACGGCCGAGCATCGCGGGGCGATCATCGAGCTGGGCCTCACGCCGCACCATCGCCGGTCGTTCGAGCCGAACAGTCAGCTGACGCTCGAGCTGCTCCAGGAGGATCATGCACACTGAACACCTTCAGAACGTCACGGTCGGCCGTGTGCTGGCCGGCTGGCTCGTCGCCGCCGCGCTCACATCGCTCGCCGCGCTCGCCCTCATCAGCATGGGCCTGCTGACCGATGAGAATACATCCGCCAATACCTGGTGGAGCGTAATGGCCGTGCTCATCGGCTTCTTCGGCGGCGGCTTCTTCGCCGGCTTCCGTGCGATCCAGGCGCCGATCCTCCACGCGGTCGGCATGGGACTGATGTCGATGGTCGTGTGGTTCGTGTTGAATGCGCTTGCGGCGCTGGTCTTCGGCGCGTGGGAGTGGCCGTCGCTCTCGGCGGAGATGACGATCGGATTGCTGATCGCCCAGCTCGCGGCGGCCGTGGTCGGGGCGCTGCTCGGCTACAACATCGCGCTGCGTGGACAGCCGGGGCTGGCCG